>JAGGTO010000073.1 GCA_021163705.1 Thermoplasmata archaeon
ATTTTGAAAAATATTAAATATTTCCAAAGGATTCCATTACTGTGATGAGAAGAGGGTCAGCTGACTGGATGATGAGCCCTATGAGTGCTGATTTAGAGGTGATATTATGAAAAGTGTTGAGGAGCTTGCGGAAAGAGCGCTAGAGCTAAAGAAAAAGGGTCTTAATATTAAAGAGATTGCCTCAGAGCTTCATCTTTCTACCACAACAGTAGAGTGGCTCTTAACGAAAGGTGTGGAAGAAAAGGAGCTACCCAAGGATGTGAAAATTGGGTGGAGAAGCATTGGCATTTATCCTACAAGAATTTCCAAGATTGCTGAGATAATGGCGGATATAATCCTGGAAGAGATGGAGAAGAGAGAGTTTGATGTAGACTCTATTGTTGGAATATTGATAAATGGCATACCCTTTGCAACTTTCATTGCCGAGATTATGAATGTGGAGCTAATAATCTATCGTCCGCATCCGAAGAGGGAAGAAGGTGCATTCTCCAGCAATTATGCCCATATCGAGGGTAAAAAGGTGGTAATAGTTGATGATGTTTTGAGCACAGGAGAAACCATGAGAAAGGCCATTGAAGATGTGAGAAAAGCTGGTGGAGAAGCGGTGTTATGCGTGGTTCTTGTTAATAAGACCCCATGGGATGAAATAGATGGTGTGCCCCTGCGTGGATTGATAAGGGCAAGGGTCTTATGATTTTCTTTTTTTAGCAGTCCATATCTCTTTATAGAACTCCTCTTCTTTTTTCTTATCTTCCTCAGATTTCTCTTTTTTGATCTCCCTTTCTCTGGGTAATCCTATTTTGTGCCAGGATGGATTCAGAAGATACTGAACAATAATCGCCACGATTATTATTCCAATGACTATGCATACTGTATCCCATCCCATCACAATGCACCCTTTAGAAGATCGCCAAGGGTTAGCGTGGTGGTTTTTTTCTCTTCTTTCCTGTAGATGGGTGAAATTTTTTCCTTCAATTTTATGTTGAGAGCCTTTTCCAATTTCTTTATCAGTTTTTCATCGGGCCTCATCTCACCTCTCTCAAGCTTAGATATAACTGTTCTCTTCTCAAGTATCTTCTTTGCAAGTTCTTCTTGAGTCATTCTCAACCTCTCTCTTGCCTCTCTTATAACTCTGGGATAATCTTCAATCAGTACCTCTTCCTCATCCAGATAATCTCTTCCTCTTCTCCTTCTCTTTCTTTCCACTCTCTCCCTTACAATTTCAGGGGGAAGATACTTTACATCCTTGGGTATTTCATTTCCCTTTATTTCCTTTCCAAACTTGGCACATTCATCGCAGACATTTAGAATCACACCTTCAATTATCACTTTTTTAAGTCGAGGCACATCCCTTCCACACAGCTCGCAGATCATAAATGTCACCGTTTCAAGTATGCTTTCTAACTATTTATTTTTGACTGCAAGATCTCTCCCCTCCCACCGGATTTTTTTCCAAGTTAATAAGAAAAGCCTTCTCTTTATTGATTAAAATTCCATTTTTTGGTGAAAATTTATATATCTTCCAATGCAATTACCTACCGGGTGATTCAAGATGATAGAAAATACGCCAAAATTGTTCATTCCGGGACCTACGGAAGTGGATGATAGGGTTCGTCTGGTAATGGCTCAGAGAGTTATAGGACATCGCACTAAGGAGATGAGTGATCTGTATGGAGGAATTGTTGAGAAGATTCAAAAGCTTTTGAATACTGATCACATAGTTATGGTATTCACATCCAGCGGTACTGGAGTTATGGAAGGCACCATAAGGAACCTGGTGAATGAGAATGTACTTCATGGAGCCTGTGGTGCCTTCGGGAAGAGATGGTATGAGATATCGCAGTACAATGGAAAAAACGCGGATCTCGTATGGGCAGACTGGGGAAAGGCCGTGAAGCCTGAGATGATTGCAGAGAAAATTGAGAAGGGAAAGCATGAGCTCGTGGCTGTGACCCACAATGAGACATCTACAGGAGTAAGGAATCCAACTGACGATATTGAAAAAATAGCTCATGAGAACGACGCACTTATTGCAATAGATGCAGTCTCCTCACTCTTCGGAGATCTTATAGATGTCAATAGATATGATGTGGTTATAACATCCACCCAGAAGGCCTTTGCTTTGCCTCCAGGGATGGCTGTTGCGGTTATAAGCGATGCGGCAATGGAGAAGATGAAGAGTGTTAAGAACAAGGGCTACTACTTCAATTTTGAAGTTATGCTTAAGAAATTTGAGAAGGCGAAACAGCATCCTACAACGCCCGCAGTTCCGCTTCTATATGCCATGGATGAGCAGCTGGATATAATGCTGAAGGAGGGCATGCAGGCAAGGTATGAGAGACATGTGAAGATGCAGAAACTTGTGCATGAGTGGGTGAAAAAGAGAGGCTTTGAACTCTTCGCTGAGAAAGGATACGAGAGCGTTACTGTGACCACGGTTGCAAACACACTTGGCATATCGGTGAAGGAGCTCAATGATGAACTTGTTAAGAGGGGAATGCGTATCTCCAATGGCTATGGCGAGTTGAAGGAGAAGACATTCAGAATTGCGCATATGGGCCAGTTAACCCCGACGGATATTATGGGTCTTCTTGACACGATAGATGAAATTCTGGAGGCAAAAGGGGTGTATTAAATGAAGGTTGGAATATGTGATCCAATAGCAAGTGAAGGTGTTGAAATCCTCAAAAAAGAGGGCTTTGAAGTTGTGGATTTAACTGAGATTCCCAAAGACCAGCTTGTAAATCATGTGGCTGAGCTTGATGCTATAATAGTGCGCAGCGCCACCAAGGTGCGGAAAGAGATGATTGATGCGGCCAGGAATCTAAAGGTTATAGGTAGAGCTGGTGTGGGATTAGACAACATAGATGTGGAGTACGCCAAAAGCAAGGGTATAAAGGTCATAAACACGCCTGGAGCAACGAGTATAAGTGTTGCAGAACTCACAATTGGATTGCTTCTTGCGGTTATGCGCAAAATAGCTTACGCAGATAGAGAGATGCGAAAGGGTGCCTGGCCAAAGAAGAAATGCAAGGGTATAGAGATGTATGGAAAAACTCTGGGAATAATAGGTATTGGAAGAATTGGAAGAGAAGTCGCCAAGAGAGCAAGGGCATTTGGAATGAAAGTGATTTACTACGATGTATATCGCCCGGATGAAGCCACGGAAAAGGAGCTTGGCGTGGAATATAGAGAGCTGGATGATTTAATCTCAGAGGCAGATGTAATTACGCTCCATGTACCTCTCCTGCCTGAGACGAAGCATATGATAAACGGGGAGCGCATTGCGAAGATGAAAGATGGAGCAATAATAATCAATGCTGCCCGTGGTGGAATTGTGGATGAGGAGGCATTATACGAAGCACTCAAATCTGGTAAGCTCTATGGTGCGGCTCTGGATGTCTATGAGAACGAGCCTCTCAAAGAAAGCAAATTATTTGAACTGGATAATATTGTGCTTACCCCACATATTGGCGCCCAAGCCAGGGAGGGTCAAACCCGTGCTGGTATAGAAGTGGCACAGAAGATTGCTGAGGCTCTCAAATCTTAATTTTTTTTTATTTTTCACAGATTTCTCAGTCTGGATATGGACTTTTCTGATTTTATGTATGCTGTGAGATAAATAACAGATGGCAGGAGCATCATCAGCACCATGAGTAGTGGCACAAGAACCAGGTATATAAGAGCTCTAAACACCGAGGCGTAGCATGAAAGGATAAATCATAAGCGAGAAGGAAAGGAGCAGAACTAGAAATTTCACCATGCTACGCCGGAGCATGTTTCAGATCCTCCTCTATCAATTCGCTATCATCATAGTTATAATCGAAGCAGCACTCTGCATCGCTTAAATCGAAGAACAAAGCTTCAAAGTTGTCATAATGAGTCACCAGATACTCCGTAACAGGTATAACCTTTGAAGTATTGCCCCAGTTCTTCAGCAGAAAATCTCTGAGTTTTTTGTATGCGGCAATGTTATTATCCAAGCCCAAATGAGAGAGTCCCAGAGAATCACACCTTTTCCTTGCATCTTCAAGAACAGAGATTGAGAAGTTCAAATATGTTATAACCTCCTGTCTGTCATATCTCAGTTTGATTTTAAATTCCTCCATATCTCCCGTGTAGTTTGCATATGCCCTGTGCATGTGATATGCCCTGATAGATATGTACTTTATCGCCACCGTTGCCATGTAGGCCTCCTTTTTTAGCGTTTTCTCAGATTCCACCCTGTTCACATAATAGAAATATGCGGTTGTGAGCAGAAGGAATACGGTGAGCAGGGTGAGAATTATCATTTTTAATCTGTTTTTCGCATTTGCATCCATTTTCAGCCACCTCTCACCTCTCCATCAAGAAGATTTATCACTCTCTCTGCTCTCCTTGCAATCGCCACCCTTTGCTGCTTTCCTCCACTCAGTTCTGCAGGATATCTGTCACTCTTGTGGGCAATGCCCCTGAATCGAAGAGGGAAGATCACATTCTCAAGCACGGTGAAATGCGGCAGAAGATAAAATCTCTGGTCCCTCCTGTAGGCAGATAGCTCAGAGTCGCTCATTGCCGTGATCTCCCTACCATCCACATATATTCTTCCTTCAGTGGGGCTATCCAAGCCTCCAAGAAGATTAAGGAGCGTTGTTTTTCCGCTTCCCGAAGGCCCCGCTATGCACATAAATTCTCCCTTTTTTATGTTGATATTCACATTGTACAGGGCCCTAACTGAGGTAGAGCCTGCCACATAGTAGTTTGTGACCTCTTCCATTTTTATAAACATCCCATTCACCATAACCACAATAAAAAATAAATATAAAAAATTAACTGTATTATCCACCTATCCTTATTCCTGCATCAGCACCTGCGTATATGTGCATCTATGCTCATCCCCCAACCTAAATGAAAAAATGACATGACATCTTCCAAAGAATTTATTATGAGGAGTGCAATTACAGAGTGGTGATAAACATGGTGGAGATAAGACCCTTTAAGGCCATACATTACAATCCAGATATAATAGGTAAAGATTTGAGTCCTGTAATAACGCAGCCCTACGATAAGATAGATGCAGAGATGCAGGAGAAGTATTACAGGAAGCATGAGTACAATTTTGTTAAGCTTATTCTTCCCAAGGAAGAAAACAGGTATGAGATGGCAGCTAAAAGGCTTAGAGAGTGGAAGGAAAAGGGCGTACTCACAAGGGATGCAGAGCCTGGAATATACATATATACCCAGGAATTCGAACTTCGTGGAAAGAAATATGTGCGACGGGGATTCATAGCGGCAATGCGATTGCATCCATTCGAAGAGCGAGTGGTACTTCCGCATGAGAAGACACATAAGGGTCCCAAGGTGGATCGCTTAAATATGCTGCATGCCACAAAGACCAATCTTGAGGCGGGCTTCGTTCTCTACAAGGATGATGGAAGGGTTAAGGAGATAATAGATGAAACGATTAAGGGTAAAGAGGATTTCTATGGTGTGGATGATTTTGGCACGGTTATCAGGCTTTATCGCATCACGGATCCGGAGAAGATAAAAACTGTGCAGGAGGTGCTCAAAGATAAGCAAGTAGTTATCGCAGATGGGCATCATAGATACGAAACCGCCGTTTATTTTAGGGATGAGATGAGGGAGAAGGTAAAAAACTGGAAGGATGAGCATGCATTCAACTACAGGATGACATACATGGTGAGTCTTGATGATCCTGGCCTCATAGTGCTACCTACACATAGGCTGCTTTTGAAAAAGAAGATAGCGGATGAAGAATGGGACAAGATAAAGAAGTATTTCTCCGTTGAGGAGATAGATATAAAGGATGCTGAAAAGTTCCTTGAGGAGAGAAGAGATAAGAATGCATTTGTCGTTTACCAGGATTCTCGTGCATATGGACTTGAACTCACAGGAGATGTATCCGAATTCATGCAGAAGGAGTGGAGCGAGGCATATCGCACTCTTGATGCTGTTGTATTGCGAGAGGTCATATTCAAAATACTCGGAGTTAAGGATCCCAAGATAGACGAGGATATAATTTATGAGAGATGGATAGAGGATTCCGTTGAGAAGGTTGATAAGGGCATTGCCAAGGTGGCATTTCTTCTGAATCCCACACCTGCAGAGAAGGTTTTAGAGGTTGCAAAGCATCTTGAAAGAATGCCACAAAAAACGACGGATTTCTATCCAAAGGTGATTTCAGGTTTCACAATGATGCCTGTGGATGAGAAAGAGCTTCTATAACTCTTTATTTTTTAATAAAAAAGCCCATTATTGCTGAAGTAGTAAATCACTGTAAAATTTTTAGAGTCTCTCTATTTGCAGCGGCTATCACATTCTTTCTCTCCTCAGTGCTAACTCCCATGTTTAGGGGTTCAAGCCTCTCATCCACCACAATTCCGCCCGCTTCCCTAACAATGAGATATGCAGCTGCTATGTCTACTATTCTAAGAGCACCTCCATGAACGAATCTGTATAGAAATAAATCTGCAGAACCCTCGGCAACCATGCACATCTCTAAGGATGCAGAGCCAAGACATCTAGTTCTTCTGGCCTTTCTGGCAATTTTAAATGATGATTCGTGGGCCTTTTTACCTAGATAAACAATAAATAAACTTCTATCGCCCCTGGTTTTCAATCTTTTATTTTCTAAAAATGCTCCCTCTCCCCTCACGGCCCAGTAGTTTCTTCTATGGGGAATGTCTCTAACGAGGGCATATTTTACAGTTTGGAGATCTCCATCAGAAATTGCCAGGGAAATTGAATAAAATGGTATGTCATTTTCAGCATTGTATGAACCATCCAAAGGATCAACAATTAATGTTTGGGAGTATCCTCTTTTTATGTATCCTCTTTCCTCACTGAATATATTGAATGGATAATCACTTTCCTCCACTGCCCTTATTATATTTTCCTCGGCAGCTATATCTACCCTGGAGGAGGGGGAGCCATAGGCACCTATTTTTATTTTCTCTCCCGCTTTTTCTCCATATTCCTCTAAAACCTCAGTTATTCTTTTTTCTGTATCCTCAGCGATATTTTTTAAGATGTGGATTTGTTGATTCATCAAAAGGTAATTTCCAGCATTCTATTTGGCTTTTTTGAATAATCGCAAGTTTTAAATCTACAATCATCATTAGGGCATATGGGGCCGCGGTAGCTCAGCAGGGAGAGCGTCAGACTGAAGATCTGAAGGTCGCCGGTTCGATTCCGGCCCGCGGCACTACCTAGACTGCTCTTTACCAGATTCTGTTTCCTTTGATCCTTCTTTCATTGTCTCCTGGGTTGTGCAACTATTCAAACCCATTTTTGCTCCTCTTCCGCGTTATTCTGCATGCTACAATTTTCTGAAAATACTCAAGATCTGACATAGGAATATTGTTATGTTTCAACATTTACGAAGATGGCAAATCGAAACCTGCGGGTGAGGAAGAGGAGGGCCGAGTTCCAATCCTGCTAATAGAGGGCCCCTTTCCGGAGGATGAGAGAGCAGGGCATACCCTGACGGGTGTGGGGTTGGCACTGCGGAAATTTGTATTCTTCTTAATCCTTATTTACCCACCATTTTTTCAGCAGTAAGCTGAGCAAATTTATTAAAAAATGCTCAGTTCACTGAGCAAATTTGATATACCGGGACGCATATTGATTCATATGACATCCCGAGATGTATTGCAGGATGTAATCTCATACTGGGAGGAGATAATTGAGGATGAAAACGTCATACACAGGGATATCACCGAGAAAATCGAAAGGACTTTGGATATGGAGGAAATAAAGGTAATCACCGGTATACGCAGGGCCGGAAAGACATATATCCTCTACGAACTGTACAAAAACCACGGGGGAATTTACATAAACTTCGAGGATGAACGCCTTTACGATTTTAAAATTGAGGACTTTGAGAAAGTTGAAAGTTTAGCAAAAGAAAAAGGGACTAAAATAATCTATCTGGACGAGGTGCAGGAAGTCACAGGATGGGAAAAATTCGCGCACAGGGCACACAAAAAATACAAAATATTTGTGACAGGCTCAAACTCTAGTCTTATGAGTAGCGATTACTCGAAGGCTCTTGTGGGAAGAACAATCACATTTAAAGTTTCCACCCTTCTGTACCCGGAATTCCTTAGATTCAAAAAACTGCGAGTGGATAGGGCCAGTTTTGAAGAATACCTGAGAATGGGTGGCTTTCCCCGGGTAGTGCTGACAGGGGATCTCGGATTGATAAATGATTATCTTGACAGGATAATATACAGAGATATTGTGGGGCGTGAGTCCCTCAGGTATCCAGAGGCCCTGAAAACGATGGCCATTTACCTTCTTTCAAATGCAGGGAAGGAATTCTCATACAGGTCTCTACGGGAGATTACGGGAATAAGGCATGAGGCAACGGTCAAAGAGTATTTATCACTTCTTCAGAATGCATTTTTACTTGAGGTGGTTAAAAAGTATTCTCCATCTCTAAAATTGCAGGAGAATTACTCTAAAAAAGTATACGCCTCCGATACAGGTTTTCTGAACCTAGGTAAAAGAGCCAGTGATGACTGGGGAAGAATTCTTGAAAATGCTGTGTATCTGCATTTGAAGGAAAAATACAATGTGTTCTTTGACAAAAACTCACGGGAGCTGGATTTCGTGCTCTGCGAGAATCTCAAACCCGTGAGAGTTGTGAATGTGACATACGAGGCATCAGATGAAAAGACAAGAAAAAGGGAGATATCAAGCATAAGGCATTATATGGCAAAATACCAGGTTCCAGGGGAGATTGTGAGCGTGTATTCTTTCAACGCAGGAGAAATCCCCGTCCGGCTGGCGCACCGCTACTGCTTCGAACTAATTAAAGATTAATAGCTCTCAGATATCTTTTCCAGTTTATCTGCCACCTTCGCGTACCAGTAATCCGCCTGCTTGACCTTTACCAGATAGTGCATGGAGCCTATTAATATGCTTTCTCTTCTCTGTATGAAAGCGCCACACTTTCGGGAACATTATGCGTAATCAAAAAGTTATAATTCCACTTTCGAAGGTATTTAGAGGGGAGCCCGGCTTTTTGGAAAGCATCCTCTTACTTTTTGATTGAGCAAATATCTTATTTATGTAATTTCCTCATTTACAAATCTTACAATGTGTTTCAAATCTTTTTCTAGGCTATCAATATTTAATTTCATAAAAACATAGAACACATTGGTAGATGGAGTAAGAGCCACATGCTTAACCTCCTTGGGATTGGAGAGACCTTCAACAAATTTTTTCAGTTTATACGCATCTTCTTTTCTCTCAAATAAAGTATGGTAAATCACTTTCTCAGCTCCTTTCTTTACTTCTATTCTATCTTTCTGGAGTAACGGTTCATTGTCTATGTGTGGTTTCAAACGGTAATATCTTTCCTGTATAAGATGAGCTTCTCTCTTTATTTTTGCATAAGGATAGATCACTACATAAATTTTATCCATCCTAGAAGTAAGAAGAGCAATAGGATAATAAAATGCACTTTGTCTAGGTATCAGGGTAACTGTTATACCTACTTCTTTTATATTTTTTTCCTGAATTTTATAATATGCTTTATAGCCTATATATCCTCCTAACCAAATATAATTCCTATCTTTAGGATTTAGAAATTTAGGAAGAATGTTGAGGGAAGTTTCCATCAATTTCATATTTACTTTTCTTCCTCTATAAAACTGGAGCGAGGCTATAGCAGCTAATATCATTATAATGAATATTATTAAGATGGAGAAAATTTCCATATATTCACCCCCTCTGTTTAACAATTAGCTCTCCTATCGTATTAAGCATATCTAATCCTCTGGGTTCTTTCTCGTACGTCCTAAGGTAGATTATATCCATCCCTTTAAACTTTTCTGATATTTTTCTCAGCACCTCCTTTTGCGTCTCCATTCTAACCTTCAGTTGAGGTGGCTCCACATTCAAATTTATAACTTTATTCACAACAAGTAGATTGAGAGGTATATTGAGTTTAAAAAGACTGTCCTTTGCTCTTTCTGTCTCATATAATGCCAGCATCTCTGGAGTTATAACTGCCACTACTGAGGTTCTATCTCTATCAGTTATTATAGTAAGTACTTCCTCAACCTCATCTTTGTAATTAAGCAATTCCTTTAAAACTTCATCCTCCTCCTCTCTTGAGGGGAGTCTGTACTCCTTTCCCTCAATCACAAATTTGCGTTCTCCTTGAATTTTCTCAACAGTTAAGCGTTTATCCAAAATTTTTCTTCTTATTTCTATAAGTTTCTCACTCCATATCTTTGCAATCTTAGGTAGTGCAAGAACTCTCAGAGTTAATCCTGTTGGAGGGGTATCAAATATTATTATATCCCACTTATCTCCCTTCTTCAAAATATCTCTAACGGCTTCCAAAGTGGCATACTCTTCAATACCAGGGGAATAACTTAAGACTTCAAAATATTTCTCCAGATTTATGACTGTGAGGTAACGATACATATATTTCATACTCTCTTCAAGATGCTTTAAATAGGATCTTATAACCTTTTCCATATCAAGCTCCATACCATATAAGTTTTCCACAATTTTTTTCGGTTTATCTCCAAGTTCTACCATAAATACATCTCCCAAATTGTGAGCTGGATCGAGTGAGACAATAAGGGTTTTATATCCTTTAGTAGAGAGATATGTTGCTACTGCTGCAGATGAGGTAGTTTTACCAACACCTCCCTTACCAATGAAAAATATTATTCTAAAGGCATTTTTGGGCAGGAAATAATCTCTCATATACTCACCTCACTCAATATCCATCAACCCCGCCATCTCCCCAATCATATCATCTAAATCCACAGCTCTTCTTTGCATTACATAAATTTCGCGAACCATATGAGGCATTATTCTCATTACCAAAGTGGTTGGCGGTGAAGGAATGCCTATAAAAGAACCCATGAGTAAAAGTGCAAAGATGTTCTCCAACTCTCTCTCTTCAAATTCAATGAACTCTGTAGATCTAAGTTTGAAGGATCCGAAGAACCCTTTAAAGAAATATTTTATCTTTTTAAACATTTAATCACCTCAGAAATAAAAAAATAAAAAGATTAGCTTGGTGCTGCTGCACCATACTTCTCTGCAGGTTTCTTCCAGGATATATAGAACTCGTATGCTAGCACGAAGTTCAATAGCAAACCTATCAAGGTGATTAATCCAACGGCTATCTGTGTACTTACTTTTGTCATATTGGGTACAACAACTACAAGATACCAGAGAAGTCCAGCAGTTACAGTGATCCATAGGAAGAGGGCAGGTATCAGTACTGCATAGGTCCATTTACCAGCACGTTGAATTTTAGCAACCCACAGAGCTGCAGTCATCATAGCTATAGATGCAAGCATCTGATTCATACCTGCAAAGGCTGGCCAGAGAACCTTGTATGAAGCATTCCAGGCAAGATATGTACCAAAGAGAGCAATTATAATGGAGGCAAGCCACTTGTTAGTTATTACCTTATACCATCCAGCTGAAGTATCTTTTGTTACCATGCTAAAGAGCTCCTGCCAGGAGAACCTTCCTAGCCTTGTAGCTGTATCTAAGGATGTCAATGCAAAGGCAGATACCCAGAGAACAGCAAATGTCTTCCCCATTTTAAGGTCTATTCCAAAGAAGTCATGCACACCTTGGGCATAGGAAGCTATAAATGTGCCTAATCCACCAACACCAATGTATTTCGTACCCCATTCAGCAGCTGTTAAGCCAGTAAGTTGGAGGCCGTAAACTGCTATAGAAGCTATAACTATGGTGGATAGAAATCCTTCAGTGAACATGCCTCCATATCCCACCATGAGTCCATGTAATTCCTTATCAAGTTGCTTTGATGATGTACCGGAACCCACTAGAGAGTGGAATCCACTCAATGCACCGCAAGCAATTACGAGTGGCACTGTAGGCCAGAATGGAGATGGTTGACCACCGACTACATTGGCAGAGAACATGGTATAGGCTGGCACTCCTACAGCTTTGAATATGCCTATAAATGCAATGGCGCCCATAGCTAACCCAAACCACAGGATATACGCATTCAGATAGTCCCTTGGCTGTAAAAGGACCCACACAGGTAAAGAGGATGCTATTATTATGTATACAAACAGGATTATATTCCAGTAGTGATATGCAGTTAAATATTCAGCACTATCTACAACAGTCTGACCAGACACCAGAATCAGAGGATGTGTATATCCGAGCCACACTCCAAATATTAGCAGGGCTATCCCTATAACCGTTGTTACATAGAAGTTCAATTTTGCTTTGTACATCAAAAGGCCCACGATAATAGCTATTAGAAGGAGCATTAATGTTGCAGTAGCTGCCTCAGGTGTTGTAGTAACAAGCTTGGCAACCACAGCTACAAAGGCCGCAACCACAAGCATCAAGGTGAACCATATGTACATTTGAAAAG
>JAGGTO010000032.1 GCA_021163705.1 Thermoplasmata archaeon
ATCTGAGATTTATGGGATTTCAAATTCTGCATTTTAACCGGGTTACTTCAACGCAGGAGATTGCAAAGATGATCCTGAAAGAAAATGTGGTTGTGGTGGCAGATGAGCAAACATCCGCTCGAGGAAGATATGGAAGAACCTGGATCTCACCATATGGCGGTCTATGGCTCACAGTAATTTTGAAAGATAGAAAAGAGAATATAATAACTCTGGCCGCAGGTGTGGCGGTGGTCAAAGCTCTCAAAAATATGGGTGTGGATGCAAAAATAAAATGGCCCAACGATATCCTGGTGCACGGGAAAAAAGCAGCTGGAATTCTTGCGGAAATATATGGAGATCACCTCCTTCTTGGCATTGGCATAAATCTTGAGAATGAAATTCCGGAAGAAATAAAAGAAATTGCCACCAATCTGCCACATATTGAAAAAGAGGCTTTATTACCTCTTCTTCTCGAAATCCTGGAGGAGGAGATTGAAAAGGAAAAGGAGAGGATCATAGAGGAGTGGAGAAACTATCAATGCACATTGGGTAGAAGGGTGCTCATAGATGAAAAAATAGAGGGGATAGCCGAAAGCATAGATGATGAAGGTTTCCTCATATTAAATTGCAATGGAAAAAGAGAAAGAATATTGGCTGGAACTCTCAGATTCCTGGATGGGCAAAAATATTAATCATTGCTCTCATGGCCTCTCCATGGAAATTGGGTACTGCAGAAGATGCAATATACCCCTGAGAGATAAAAGATGCGAAATATGTGGCTCTTATCCTCTCTCTTTAAGATTTCATGAGCTTGGAGATATAAGACCTGCATCACACTATGAAATGGACATCCTTCTCTCCCTTATCCCTTTCAGAGAGGTGAAAAATTATCTGCGAAGAAGAATTGTTCTTTTAGCCAAGCAGCCTGGACTTGATTACAGAAAGGACATTTTTGTGGATGGCTTCAAATTTGGGGTTTTAGAATATATAAAAGATGGACGGTGGAGATGGCGCTTTGTACCTACTGGTAAGGGTGTCGCCCTTATTCACCATCTAACATCCCATGTGGATTTTGAAATGAGAGCCAAAGGACATATGAAGGGGAAGAAGATAGATAGAAAGATAGATAAAGATTGGGAAATTGTGAAGCTGGGAAATTGTGTAGCTATTGCCGTGAAGGAGAGAAAGGGGGTAAAAATTAAAGATGTTTACTGCAGGAAGATTATGGAGAGAAAAAGAAGTACCCTTAAAGATGCAGTTAGGGGCAACACAAAATTTTTAGAAAGAATTGAAAGGGAAGCTGTGGAAATGATAATAAAAAGTAAAGCAAGATATGTGGCATTCAGTGGTGGCAAGGATAGCGAGGTTGCCCTTTATTTATCTTACTTGGCCGGCGTGAAAAAGGCCGTATTTCTAAACACAGGTATGGAATTTCCAGAAACGGTGAGATTTGTTTACAATTTTGTTGATTTTCTTGACATGGAGCTCATAGAGCTTTCTCCGCAAAAATCTTTCTGGGATCTTGTGGAGGAGATGGGCATTCCAACAAAAGATAGAAGGTGGTGTACGAAATATCTCAAACTTGAGCAATTAAAAAAATTGCAAGGGGTAATAGTGGATGGTCTGAGAAAATACGAATCTCTAAGAAGATTGCACTCTCCTTCAACCAGAAAAATTGGAAATTTAAGAACGATATATCCAATATTCAATTGGCTCTCTTTGGATGTATGGCTCTATATTCACAGCAAAGGACTACCTTACAATCCACTATACGATATGGGATTCGAGAGACTTGGATGCTATATGTGTCCAGCGATGCTCAATGCAGAATTTCATCGAGTGAAGGTTACACATCCAGAATTGTTCAAGAGATGGTATGAGTACCTTCGCAAGATAGGTTATACCCACGAGGAAATTATGGATGGAAATTGGAGATGGAAAGAGCCTCCACCCAAGCTTAAAGAATTATAAGAAACTTTTAAAGTGGCGAAGATTATATATACGGATGTAGCATGGAGGCGTCAAGGGAGATGTTCCGTAAGGGAGAATCCTGTGGAGGTATGAGATATGTATAAGCTTCCTGAGAAGAGAGCCGTAAATATGTATGGATATGTGAAAAATGCGTGGAAAGAGAAGAAGAACACATACATAAGAGAGATTCAGTGGGCAAGAATGATTCAGTGGAGAAAAGAAGGAGCTATAGTGCGTGTTGAGAGGCCTACCCGGATAGATCGAGCGAGAGAGCTTGGTTATCGGGCAAAACAGGGTTTTGTCGTCGTTAGAGTTAGGGTAAGGAGAGGTAATCTGCAGAGGAGAAAAATAAAGGGAGGCAGGAGACCGAAGAGAAAAGGCATGCTTAGAATTCCGATGAGGAAAAGTATACAGAGAATAGCGGAAGAGAGGGCAGCAAGGAAGTACCCCAACCTTGAGGTTCTAAACTCCTATTATGTGGGCGAAGACGGAAAACATCATTACTATGAGGTCATTCTCGTGGACCCAAATCATCCGGTGATAAAAAGTGATCCAAAGATAAACTGGATTTGTAGCAACAAGCATAAAGGGCGCGCTTTTAGGGGTCTAACATCCGCCGGTAAGAAGGGAAGAGGATTGAGAAATAAGGGAATAGGTGCTGAAAAGGCTAGACCTTCAAGAAGAGCAAATCTCTAAAACGGAAATTTTTAATAGTGAATTTTTAATTCTCCTTTTATGGATTTTATTCTTTATGCTTTATATCTTATCTTGGGTATTCTATTTGGCATACTTACTGGAATCACCCCTGGGTTACATTTCAACAATGTGGCCATAATTGTCTTAAGCATCTCCTCCCTGTTCACTATTGATCCGCTCTACTTTGCTATCACCATAACGGCGATGATGATCACGCATACCTTTGCAGATTTTATACCATCCACATTCTTGGGTGCCCCTGAGGAGGATACTTCTCTTTCCACACTCCCCATGCATAGAATGCTTTTGAAGGGAGAGGGTTACCATGCCATATATCTCTCCACTTATGGCTCCCTTCTTGCCTTTCTCTACTCTCTTCCTCTGATACCTCTATTTTTTCTTCTTCTTGTGCATCTCAACCTTGCCAAATTCTTTCCTCAATATATCCCTCTCCTCCTCCTAGCAATAATTCTTCATATGTGGTATATGGAGAGCCTGAAGAATCTCAGAAGCATGCTTTTTGCTATTATAATATTCTTCCTCTCTGGATTCTTCGGTATCATAGCCCTGAATTTCCCCTTCAATCACAATTTCATGCCCTTTCAGCTACTTTCTCCAAATCCTCTGTTTCCGATTTTTACGGGGTTATTTGGCATCCCCGTTCTTCTTCTATCCAAGAATTCCTCAATACCGGCACAGAAATTGAAGATACCTAAGATGGATAGAAGAAAATATCTTGCATCCTTTGTTGGTACATTCTCGGGCTCCCTGGTGGGATTTCTTCCTGGAGTAACATCCGGGATTGCCGCAGTTATAGCGAGGAGCTTTCATAAGGGCAAGGAGGAGGATTTCATAGTCTCTCTTGGAAGTGTGAATACCTCCAATTACATATTTAATCTCCTATCCCTCTTTCTTATTCTTCGGCCAAGAAGCTTCGCTGTGAAAACAATACAAAACTTGATTTTTATAGAGAAATGGTCCTCCTTCTCATTTCCTCCTTCAAATTTTCTAATTCTCTTACTTACCTGCGGTTTCACTGTCCTAATTTCATTCTTTCTCACTCTTCTCTTGGGGAAAATATTTGCAATATATCTTGGCTCTCTTGGAGAAAATTATCGCTATCTCAATCTCATAATTCTGGGCATAGTCCTTCTTTTTATCTTCCTTTTCGGTGGAGCCTTAGCTCTTCTTTTGGCATTTGTTGCAACGCTCATAGGTTTGCTACCACCTAAATTTGGGGTAATGCGTACTCATTTGATGGGTGTACTCATACTTCCCACACTCCTTCATTATCTATCATAACGATAATTTTATATCCAAGGAATAACATTACAGTTCAGGGATTAAAATGGCAAAGCAGGAAAAAAAGCATGAGGATTGGTTTGAAAAATTACAAAGCGAACTAGAAAAGAAGAAGGAGGAAGTTCTGAAGGATATCTCCACAGAGAGTGAGAAGAAGAGGGAGCTTAATAGAAACCTGGTAGAGGATTTCTGGAAAATTTGGTTA
This sequence comes from Thermoplasmata archaeon, assembly GCA_021163705.1. GTDB lineage: Archaea > Thermoplasmatota > Thermoplasmata > Thermoplasmatales > Aciduliprofundaceae > S014-41. The sequence goes on from JAGGTO010000032.1 coordinate 4,154, forward strand.
CAGTTCAACAGAATAAATGTTCATTTCAGAATGGAGCCTCCTCATAACCTGTGGGGCCTATTTGAAGTATTTCCCGATAAGTGGAGTCTCAGGGAGGATTTTGATTTTGCCACTGTGGGAGAGATAAGTCTCGTGGATATTACCCGAGAGCAAAATAGAACCGGAGATTCTCTCAAAATTATATACTACAACACTGATGAGGGTGAGAAAATAAGAATGCTTTTTGAATTCTTTGAAGGAGAGAAATACTACAAGTACTCAGGATGGAAGAGAATCTATGCACAGTACATCCTCTATGATGAACTGGTGAAGAAGGCAAATCTTGATAAAATAAGAGACATCCTTCTCAAGGTCATACCAAAATGGTACGAATCCCATCTGAAGGGAGATAGGGGAATTATTATCAACTATATCAAGGAGAATTACGAGAGAGGCGAGAGCTTCACTCTGTGATCTCAATCTTCCTTATTTTCAAATTCTCTCTGAATCTGTCTTTTTATCTCTTCCCGCAGAGATATCTCTTGCTCCCATTCTTCCAGAGAATCTAGAGCCTCCTTTAGCTCGCGAAGGCAGTCTATGCATATCCAGACATTTCCAATTTTTTTCATTGGAAGATTCTTGTAACCTATCCGACCACAGAAAAAACATACATGCATCTCAGGAATTTTCGTCTCAACATACAAATCTAATTTGAGATTTTCTAAGATATTCTTTAAAGCTTTTTCTTTCAATTCTCTCACCTTCTCCTCTTGGGATTTATCAAAAGATATTCATCTCCCACTTTGAATAATGGAAGATCATCCCTCTTAGCTATATATTTCAGAATCTTAACCGCCTTCCCGTAATTTTGAGATGTATAACTCATTTTTAAATAGTGGAGAATGTCAAGTGGTGTTATTCTTCCAACTTTCGTCTCGGAACCTATGTGATTATCCCACTTTATTCGCAACTTCTTAGCTTCTTCAATTTCCTCCGCATCCCTAACATCTACCCTCCTTATCTTAACATCCTTGGAAAGTTTTCTGGAGGGTGTTAAGCCAAAGTAGGTGGCTACGATATTTTCAAGCTCCTTCTCTTCCAAAAACCTCACCTCAGAATACTGTGGATTCAGATAGAACCTTTATCCCTCTCTCCGTGATTTCATAAGGCTTAACTTCCCTGGAATGCTTTGTTCTTCTCATTTTCACAACTCTTAACACAAGATTCAACTTGTTTGCCTCCTCCTTAAATGAGAGAAGAATTACGCCATCCACAACATACTCCACTATTCCTTCTCTGCTCATAAATGGGTTCTTTGGATCTACTTCCGCAGTGAATATTGCAGTGGCACCAGACTCCTTTATGCTCTTGCTTAGAAGAAATACGGCCCTTCTCTTTTCCTCATCCTCCTTTAGCATCATAGTGATGAGACTTACAGAATCCACAGCAATCCTGGTGGCTCCAAATTCCCTTATTATCTGAGGTAACTCCGCTTCTATCCTATTTATGCTGCTCTGAGCATCCTCAGGATCTAATTTTACAAGAAGCAATTGCCTATCCATGTATGAGGAAAAATCCCAGCCAAAGTTTTTTGCACTCTCTATTATGCTCTTTTCATCCTCTTCCAAACTTATGAATATGCACTTTTCCCCATTTTTTATCCCTTCCCATATATACTGCATGGCAAATGTAGTTTTACCAGTGCCAAAAGATCCTATAACTGCCACTGTATGCCCCTGAGGTATCCCTCCACCAAGCATGATATCTAGACCTTCAATACCTGTTTTGATTTTCATCATCATCACCTTATTTTTTCCGTATTTACCACCACAAACCCATTCTGCCTATTTAATGTGGTATTGAACCTCGCAATCCTCTCCTCTTCCAAGCTAGACATCAATCCCACAAATTTAAGAACATACATGTAACGAAATCTCTTGGAATAATGAGAACCCTGCCATTCAAACACTATGACTCCGTCCACGGAATCAAATAAAAGATTCTCCTCCCTCCTATCAAGTATCCCTGTGGTTAAAAGGAGATAAATCACTGTGTTCCATCTCTTGGCTGCTTTTCTCAGACCCTTTATTACATCAACTAAATCTTCAAATTTTATTCTTGGGGATGTGGCAAGATCTGTGAGAGAATCTACTATCACAATTCTTTCATTGGCCTTTTCATCCATTATGCTCACAAATTGCTGCAGCATATCCTCTTTCTTTCTCAAAAGATCCTTAGGCTCTGAAGAGAGCCATTTTCTTGGAACAATACTGTTCCGGAAATAATCTATCGATAGATCCTCTATTAGCAGATTATCACTGAATGCATCCGCCAGATCCCTGTTGAAGGTTAAATTTACCGCCCTCAAAATCTCATCCCTTCCCTTTGAAAATGTAACATAAAGTGTGCCGTGGGGAAGATAAATATCCTCTAAATCCATAACTAAAAACCTTCTGAACTCCTTATCCCTTCGAGCCAGAGATAACTTGGCAGCGGAGGTGAAGGAAAATTCTAAATTACCAGCACCAGGCTCTCCAGCAAGTATTACAACAGAACCTGCAGGAACTCCACCATTTACTATCACATCGAATGCTGCAACAGAGGTTGGTATTCGCATCCTTTAACTCATTGCAATTTGAAATTTAAATCTTTTCCCAAGGAAGGGGGCGAAGCCCCCTTTCCAAACCCCCAAATGGGCACCTGCGGTTTCCCTCTCTACACCCCTCCCTTATTAGGTTTGGGGTAAAGCCCTTTTTTAAAGGGCTTTGGGGGTAAAGCACCTTTGTAAAAGGGGCTTTGGGCACCCACGCAACGCCTTCCCGAAGGGAAGGCTTGCTCGCAACTTCGCTTCGCTCTGTTGCTCGGTTCCCCTTTCTAAACCCCCATGAAGGGGAGTCGTAGGTTACTACAATCAATGGTATTGGCAATATTTAATAGGAGGGGAGGGAAACTACTGGAGAGAATGGGCCAACAACAATACCAACGATAACGATGAAGATGGAATAGTTGATTATCCCTATGTTCCAATACTCATCTCAGAATTTGGGTTCTATGGTTATAGTGATTATATCTATCTTGGTGGCAGTGGCGGTCATCGGGAAGTGGAAAAGAAGAGATTAAAATTTTAATTCTTTCATATTTTTTTGGTTAATGGAGATGCTCCCCAGTCAAAACCTGATTTTTTAATTTCTATAATCCATCAAAAATATAGAAATGCGGGGGGAGAGATTCGAACTCTCGAACCCCTTCGGGAGGAGATCTTGAGTCTCCCGCCTTTGACCTGGCTCGGCAACCCCCGCTCAGGGTGGTTAATTGCTTTTTGATTAAAATCTTTTTCTGATTTCCACCACATTTTCTAAGATTTTAGCTGCGCATTCCGCAGGATCCAGAATAGGTACTTTGAAAAATTTCTGGAGCTTGGTGGCAAATCCGGCAAGACCTGTACAACCAAGTACAATAACCTGTGCCTGCTCTTTTATAGCCTCTTCTATTTCTTTTTTCAGAAGTTCGATAGTTTTTTCCACATCTTTCTCTATCTCTGGAACGGAGATATCTATCCCTCTTATACTTACAACCCTTTCCTCCATCCTGTATTTTATTACAAGCTCTTCAAATAGCTCTATGGCCGTTTTTGATACACTCACTATCCCTATTTTTCTTCCTAAAACGGAGGCCAATGCGAGGGATGCCTCACAGGGACCAATTACAGGAGTCGCAATTATGGAGCGAATCACATCAACGCCCACATCCAAACAGCAGTTAACCACTATACCATCATATTTTTTATGAAGTTCCTTTGCTTTTTTTATTATCTCGGGTAAAGCTTCTGCCTCATCTTCTCTGGTTTCTATAGAGCCAGGTCCTTTATCCAAGCTTACCACATCTACCTCCGTTTGAGGAGAGGTAAAGCCCTCATATAGCTTCCTATCATTTTCATCCCATACCGATGTACCCACCGGATTTATTACCAGAATTTTCATTTCAATCACCTCAATGAGTCTTCTCTATGGGAACATATTCCATTTCTAGTCCCAGATATTTCGGACCGAAAATCTCCAACCCCCTTGGGGTTCTCCATACCTCTGGCGCTGGAAAACCTATGATAACATATTCTTTACCCTCTTCAACATGTGGGTTTGTTACAGGATGGCCATCAGGTGTTAAAACGCAAATGAGATCAGGCACTGTAACATCAACCTTATCATTTCTCCACGCAACCATGTTCTCATTTTTGAATCTTACTCTATAGCTATCATTCTTGAACTCATTCATACCTTCCAGAATAAATTCACCTACCGTAAAACCATCTCTATCCTCCCAAGTAGATTCTGTAGCTATCCCTCTAAAAAGAAGAAATCCATTACCTTCTTTTATCAATGCTTTGATTGGATCATCACCACTTTCTCGTGCAATTCTTAGCGTCCTTCCTATTCTCAGGGCATAACTTATGGCGTTGCGTACAACAGAATTTCTTAATTTTTTTCCAGGAACTGGATGTGATGTTACACCCACATTTGTGCCTATGAAAGATGCTATCCCTCTGACGATCTTTTCCGCTTGGAAATCATTCTTAACCTTTGAAATAACTATCTCATCACCATAGGGGGTGACGACAGAAAATGGGGCCATCTCTATTCCAAAAATATAGTAGCTGCTATGCTGTAGTTCAGGTACTGATCTGCCGGCAGGATCACCATCCACTATGGGTTTCCCCAATCTGGCTGCTGTGGCCAGAGCTGCGGCAGTATTGGCACCACCAAGCTCTGTGGAGATTACACCTGCAAATTTCAAACTCATATATTCTTCAAGTAGCTCAAAAGACCTGGCAGCCTCACCTTCTTCGTATACTGACTGAACCTTCTTTCCGGAGAGGGAGCCAACAAAATAGGGCATGGGAACTACACCCTCATCGGGTATCTCTTCCAAACTCAGAAGTGTAAACTCTCTTCCTCTATCAAGCTCTCTCTTTATCTCTTTCCATCCTTCTTCAGGGTCTCCACCGCCACCTGTACCTAGCACAGTGCAACCCTCTATGATATCCCTTAAGTCCATCTCATTCAATTTTTTCATTTTATCCACCTCTTAACAAGCTCCTCCACCGGTATGTACTCGTAGTCAAATCCAAATTTCTTGGGCCCAAAATATTTCAATCCATTGGGGGTTCTCCATTTATCCGGAGCTTTAGTGGCGATGGCATTTATCTTCATTCCCTCTGAAAGCTCAGTATTGGTAATTGGTGTGCCATCATCCTTCAGAAATATTAGCAAATCTGGAGGCATGAGAATTGGCTCATCATCCATCCATACCATTATATGCTCATTCATAATCCAGGATTTTAACTTGTGAGGAGAGTAGTTTTCCGTTCCCTCCACAAGAACCTCACCCTTGAGAAAACCTCCTTCATTGCGCCATTCATATTTTTTCACTATGCCTTCAAAAATTTTCCATCCTGAAAGTATGTTTGCTACAGCTTCTACCGGATCTCTATTCTCTTCCCTGGCAACTCTTATAGCTTTTCCCACTTCAATTCCAAGACTTAATGTGCCTTCCACCACCGGATTTTTCGCATCTCTCACAGACATTGGTGTATCAACCACAGCAGAGAATTTGCCACCCAGCACAGAAATGTATCTGGCTATGGCTTCGTAATCATCTATGTCCGCGTATCTCTCCACGATTACCACATTTCCAGATTCGGTGACTATTACAGAGGGATACATGGGAACATTGTAGATGTGCACAGTACATTGATGCAATTCAGGAGCGGCTCTTCCAAGAAGGTCCCCATCTACTATAGGCAGATCCAATCTTGCAGCAATGCTCAGGGCTACAGCAGTGTTTCCACCACCAAGCTCACTGGCCACCACAGCGCTTATCTTTTGCCCTAGATACTCTTCCATCCTTTCAAATGCCACCTTTATTGGCTCGGATATTTTCACTTCTTTCTTTGATTTGAGCCCTGGTGCTATAGAGCCCACAAAGTAAGGTACGGCAACAATAGCATCATCATCCAGTTCATCCAAACTCACCAAGCGAATCCTCTTACCCTCACTTATGGCGTCTTTCACCATTTTCCATCCTTCTTCAGGATCTCCACCGCCACCTGTACCTAGCACAGTGCAACCCACTATCATATCCTTAAGCTCTTCTTCTTTCAACTCTCTCATTTTTTCACCTCCTTATTTTCCTGCAAACAGACCTCTCCTCCCATGGGAGACCAAAAAGGAGCGCGCAACAGAGTATGTGGTTAATAGAGGCTCCAAAACAGGAATTCTGTATTCATTCCATATCTCATCTTTCAATCGCTCTGCAAACATACTGAATCCAGTACAACCCAAAACTATAACATCAGCTCCTTCATCTATGGCCTCAATAGCCGCTTTTTTCGTAGTCTTGTATACTTTTTCAGAGGCACCAAGGATATCCTTTACACTAATCAATACCTTCTTGACGGATAGCAGCTTCTCAAACACTCCATACTCTCTTGCCTGAATCCTTACCCAGGAAATCATATTGTCTCCAGGGCCTATAACAGAGAATTCACCAAGCAACGATGCCATATGCATAGTTGTTTCAGCTGCACCAAATACGGGGATATCCAGATTCTCCCTTAATTCAAAGAGACAGGGATCGGCAAAGCAGTTAATCACCACAGCATCTCCATTCTTCATTTTATCAACATTCTTCAATATTTCGCAGCATGCCTCTGTCTTGGAAGTAAAACTTTCAATTGTTTCTGGACCGTTTTCTATGCTCACAACACTGAAGCTATCCTGTGGATAGTACTTCCTAATATATTCCCTAACACTTTTTTCAACCTCTTCCTTTACAGGATCAACTATTATTACCTCAACCATTTTATATCACCCCGGAAAATGACATTTGACAAAATGTCCCTTTTCCACCTCAACATACTCAGGCTCTTTCTCCCTGCATATTTCCTTTGCCACCGGACATCTGGTGTGAAAAGGACATCCTGATGGGGGATTTAGTGGACTCGGAATCTCCCCTGGAAGTATCAGCTTTTTTCTCCTTTTTCTATCTTTGGGATCTGGAACTGGTACAGATTCCAGAAGCAGTTTTGTATAGGGATGTTGAGGATTCTCAAAAACCTGTTCCACGGTGCCAATCTCCATTATCTTACCTAGATACATTATTGCAACTCTCTGGGATATGTAACGAACCACACTTAAATCATGGGAGATGAAAAGATATGTGAAGCCCCTCTCTTTCTGTAAATTTTCAAGCAGATTTAGAATCTGCGCCTGAACGGACACATCGAGAGCTGAGGTAGGCTCATCCAAAACCAAAAATTTTGGATTTACTCCAAGAGCACGGGCTATGGCCACTCTTTGCTGCTGCCCACCACTTATTTCATCAGGATACTTGAACATGTGCTCCTTTCTTAATCCTACACTTTCCAGAAGTTCCAATACTCTATCTTCAATATCCTCATACTTTAACTCTCTCAATGGCTCTGCAATTATATTGAATATGTTCATCCTTGGATTTAGAGAGGAATAGGGGTCTTGGTAAATCATCTGCATCTGAACCCTTATTTTTTTGAACTCTCTTTTTGGTATATTCGTTATCTCCTTTCCCTCAAAGAATATCTTTCCTCCTGTGGGTTCATAAAGCCTCAGTATTGTTCTTCCTGTGGTGGTTTTGCCACTTCCCGTCTCTCCCACCAGTGCTAGGGTCTCTCCTCGATTGATAGAGAAGCTCACATCATTTACTGCCTTCAGATATTTTACTCTGCGAGAGAATATCCCTTCCTTAAACAGGAAATACTTCTTGAGATGCTCCACCCTAATTATTTCACTCATTTCTCTTACCTCCATAAAGATGACAGGCTACATAGTGGTTCTTCGAATACTCTATGAGCTCTGGCTTCTCTTTCTCGCATATGGGCTTCATATAATCACATCTTGGATGAAACCTGCATCCGGGAGGAGGATTCAGGAGACTTGGAACATTGCCCCTCAGAGGCTTGAGCGGCTTTTTATATCTTGGGTCAGGTATTGCCGAGAGAAGGCCCTGGGTATACGGGTGAAGAGGATTTTCAAATAGCTCTTCTACATCGGCAATCTCCACCATGTTACCTGCATACATCACACCCACCCTATCACAGGTTTCTGCAACCACACCTAAATCATGGGTGATGAGGAGTACAGAGAAATGATATTTCTCTTTCAACTCCAAGATCAACTCTAAAATTTGCTTCTGAATCGTTACATCTAAAGCTGTTGTAGGCTCATCTGCTATTAAAAGAGAGGGATTGAAGGATAGGGCTAGTGCTATCATCACTCTCTGTCTCATTCCTCCACTGAGCTGATGGGGATAAGATTCCAGAACTCTCTGGGGATCAGGTAACTTTACTGCTTCCAAAAGCTCTCTTGCCATTTTTAAAGCCTCATCCTTGCTTATGTTATGATGGAGCTTCATCACATCAACCATCTGAGTCTTTATTTTGAAAAGAGGATTGAGAGAGCTCATGGGATCTTGAAATATCATCGAGATTTTCTTTCCTCTGATCTTTTTCATATCATTCTCCGAAAGCTCTAACAGATTTCTTCCTTCAAAAATTATTTTTCCTGAGAGATGAGCATTTGATGGGAGGAGCTTTAAGATGCTCATGGAGGTCACACTCTTTCCACATCCAGTTTCACCCACAAGTCCAAATACTTCGTCTTCGTAAATCTGAAGATTTATTCCATTAAGTACATATGCGGTTCCCCAGAATGTTGTGAAGTTGAGATATAGATCTTCTATGGAGAGCAGAACATTCATAGAAATCTCCTCCTCAACCTCGGGTCTAGAATCTCTCTTAATGTATCTCCCACCAGATTGAAGGCAACCACAGTTATGAAAATTGCCAGACCCGGAAATGTTGGATACCACCAGTAATTCAAAAGATAATCTTTTCCCTGGCTAACCATCAATCCCCAATCTGCAGTGGGCGGTTGTACTCCAAGTCCTAAAAAGCTCAGGGCACTTGCTTCAAGTATGGCAGAGCCCATATCCATGGTACCCTGAACTATCACAGGAGATATGGCATTTGGAAGGATATGACGAACTATTATCTTCCAGCTGCTTACACCCATGCTTCTGGCAACTTCGACATAGGGCTTCTCCTTGAGAGAGATGGCCATACCCCGTATTAGCCTTGTATACCAGGGCCACCAGCTAACACCTAAAGCTATTATGGCATTCTCTAACCCTCTGCCCAATGTGACAGATATGAGAAGAGCAAGAAGCAGGGGTGGAAAAGAGAGAAATATATCGGTGGTCCTCATAACTATGGCATCTATCCATCCACCTTTATACCCTGCGAGCAGTCCAAGGGGCACACCTATAAGAAGACCCAGTCCCACAACGGCAACTGCAACTAATAGAGATATGCGTGCACCATATATCACCCTGCTCAATACATCTCTACCCATGTAATCTGTGCCGAACCAGTGCTTGGAGCTCGGAGGTAATAGTTTTTCCTCCAGATTTGGTTCTCCTTTGGCCTGCTCAGGATAGGGGGCTATGAAAGGTGCAAGCAGGGCTATTATGATAAGTGCCAGAATTATTACTATGCCAAGCAAGGATAGTTTATTTCGAATCATTATTTTGAGCACTTTAATAATCTCATCTTTTTTCATACACATCCCTCACACTTTAATTCTGGGATCAATGTACATCTGTATAAGGTCAACAGCCAGATTTATGAATACATAGGCAGATGCGGCTATGATAACTACCCCTATTATCGCAGGATAATCCATACTCAGAATCGCATAGGTTGCATATCTTCCAAGTCCAGGCCAGTTAAATATTATTTCCACGAGAAATGCGCCCACCAGGGTATATGCCAGGGATAATCCAACCACTATTAGGGCAGGGGAGATGGCATTCTTCAATGCATATTTTAAATATATCATCCGGTTTGGCATTCCATAAGCCCTGGCAGTTCTAATGTAATTCTCTTGTAGAACCTCAATCATCATTGATCTCACCTGTCTGGTGATCAGCCCAACAGGATACATGGCAAGGGTCAATGCTGGAAGAATTATGTGCCAGAGGGCATTTTTAAACACGACCCAGTTACCGGTTATGAGAGAATCAAGTATGTAAAATCCCGTGATGACATGGAGCGGATGATTTAGCATCACGATGGTATCAACCCTTCCAGAAAGTGGGAGCCATCCCAGCCGTTTGAAGAAAAGAAGTTGAAGCACCATCCCGAACCAGAAGGCGGGTAAAGAGACACCACTTATGGCAAATAGGCGAGCCAGATTATCAATCCAGCTATCTTTTCTCACTGCTGAGTAAACTCCCAGGGCTATTCCTATAACAATGGCAAATATTTCGGCAACAATTATTAGTTCCATGGTAGCTGTGAATGCAGATGCGATATCCTGGGCAACGGGATGGTGGGTACGAATTGAAATACCAAGATCTCCATGTAGAAGACCTCCAAGATAATAATAAAATTGAACAATTAGTGGATCATTAAGATGCAGTTCTTCCTTTGCTCTCTCTATCTCCTCAGGTGTTGGATGAGCACCAGCCCAAAGAGCTGCAGGATTGGAGGGAATAACATGGGATATGAAAAATACTATGGTTATTACAAAGAAAATTACCACAAAGGCCAGTAATATTCTGTAAATAACATATTCCCTCAACCTCATAGAGGATCACCAAAAAAATAAAAGATTATGAGGATTGGTATAGCTCATAGAAGAACACCACTTGCGGGTACCCTGGATTATCCTTGAACCCTGAAATTGTATGGGACATCACATAGATATCGTCTGGGGAATAAAGGAATATGGCTGCAGCATCATCCATAACTATCTGCTCTGCCTGCTTGTAAAGAGATAAGGCCTTCTGGATATCCGTACCCTCGAGGGCCACCGCCTCATCTATAAGATTATCAAACTCTGGATTCTTGTAGTAAGCTAGATTGAAGAACGGCTGCTCCTCAGAATGGAAGAGATTGAATAGGAAATCATAGGGCGTTGGATATGTAGGCCACCAGTAGAATATGAGAACATCCTGAGCCTTCGATGGATCACTTGTAGCGAAAGACCACTGTTGCTCCCAGTTAAGTGCTCTTATTTCCAAATCCACCCCTATCTTACTCCATGAGGATTTTAACAATTCTGCAACCTTCCTCTCTGCTTCATCACCAGATGTATATGTTAGCAGAAGATGGAAACCATCGGTATAACCAGCCTGCTGAAGCAACTGTTTTGCCTTATCTATATCATAGGTATATGTATTGAGATCATCAAAGTACCCAAGCATGCCCTCAGGTATTGGGCATTTTGCAACCTTGCCGTAGCCATTGAGAACATATTTCACAAGATCGTTGTAGGGTGTGGCATAGCTGAGAGCCTGTCTAACAAGCTTATTACTGAGAGGCTCCTTTACAGTATTGAGCATTGCATAGAGCTCTTGATAGGATGTTGTGGTATCCACCTTCACATCCTTGTTATTTTCAAGCACTGGAATATCATCCAAAGGAAGCTCCCTAGTTATCTGTATTTCGTTGCTTGTAACCATCTGCTCCCTAAGAGATGCATCGGGTATTATCTTGATTATGGCCACATCAAATTGCCCTTTCTTCCAGCCTCCCCAGTAGTCATCGAATTTCTTCATTACTACTTCGCTCTTTTGATTGTAGGATGTGAGATAATAAGGTCCACTTCCAGCATCGTGCCCCTCGTTCAAATATTTTGCAATCTCTGTATCGTTCCCGATCTTTGAGAGAGCTTTGCTATCCATAATATAGGCGCCATATCCCGCCGAAGCAATCAAGGGTAGATTTGCAGAGTATTTCAGATAAAACTTCACTGTATGGGTATCCACCACTTCGATCTCCTTAACAGGATCCCATATGAATGCTGCACCTTGTCCCATTCTTATAGTTCTCTCAATGCTCCACTTCACATCCTCAGCAGTAAAAGGATTTCCGCTGTGAAACTTTACATTTTCTCTCAGATGAAATGTCCAGATTGTTGCATTTGCATTTGATTCCCAGCTCGTTGCAAGCCAAGGCTCTATGTTCCCATCCACATATTTTGTAAGGTCCTCATAGAGGTTTAGAAGAGTTACAATGGAGTTGGAAAATTCCGTGCTAGGATCAAGGGTTATCATTTCCACTTGATAACCATATATCACCGTGGAAGTTTTTTGCTGCGGTGTGGTTTCTTTGTGCCCTGACATTGCTAAATAGCCACCCACAGCTGCAATAATGATTATTATAATCACTACTGCAGCTATCACCAGATTC
>JAGGTO010000030.1 GCA_021163705.1 Thermoplasmata archaeon
ACAGCAAAGATGAAACCTTGATTATTGCTGAGGTGAGTAGAAAAGCCAAAAGAGGGGCTAGGCTCCAGGAGATTGCAAGATGTTTTATGGTATCCCTGTTTATTTCACTGTGTCCCTTTACAAACCCGGTTCCAATTATCCCTCCAATAACTGCCTGAGTTATTGGAACGGGAAGATGGAGCTGGGTGAATATTTCCACGATTAGAGCACCTGATATCTGGGCTGCAAACGCCCTTGGTGGGTCCAGAAGTATGATTTTTCTACCTACAGTTCTAACTGTTTTTCTTCCCATGAGAATAGTGCCTGCGAAAGAGGCAATGCCTGCAATAAGGAGAGAGGGAAGAGATGGAGTGAGCGAGGCAACAAGGCCTATTGTGTTTGCTCCCAAAGTGTAAGCCAAGAAGGCGCTTCCCACGAAAATGGAAACAGTGTAAAATTTGCTGAGAGCAAAGAATCTCAGTTTCCTTGCCAGAAGTGCAATAAGATTATATATCACAAAGGCCAGAATGCTGGAAAACAATATTGTGAGGAACCAGGAGAGGATTATCATTCCAAGGAATGTGGCATGGATAAGCCATCCGAAACTGAAGGCAACTCCGAGAACAGAACCTACAATTATTTGAGATGCGGATAGGGGCATTGAAAAATAGGTGAAGAGAAGCATCAGAATGAAGGTGGAGAATAGCACCATTATCGCCATCTCAAATGTAAGTGATTGATATACTATGCCGCCACCAATGGTACCACTCATCTTTCTTCCCTCAAGCATAACTCCAATAAAAACAAAGAGACCAGCATAGATTGCAGCTTTTTTATATGAAGTAATGTGTGATCCGTAGAGAGTGCCCACACTATTTGCGGAGTTATTGGCAGAGATTATAAAGCTCACGAGGAATACTGCAAGAAGATAGAGGACTGTAAGCATTTTCTTAACCAAATAGATTTTAATATTTCAAATTTGTGAGCGTGAAGGAAAAATTTCATTGTCAGAAAGAGTAAGTTTATATAGATGAGGTTTATTGCATATATGTGCAATTAAGGAAGATTGTTTTAAGACTGGCGATTCCTGCGGTTATATCCAATCTTCTTTACACCTTTCAAAATATAGTGGATACCATAATGCTTGGGCACTATGGGAACCCTAAAATAAGTTTGAGTGCTGTGGGAATAGGCAGCATACTCTATTTCCTTATGTTTCCTCTTATTATGGGCGTCACAACGGGAGGAATAGCGATAATTGCTAGGAGATGGGGAGAGAAAAATTATAAAGAGGCAGAGAGGACATTTGAAAATCTCTATACCCTTTTGATTCTCATATCCATACCAATTGCAATTTTTGCCGTGTTCTACGGATGGCTACTACCAACAGCTCTTGGAGCAGAGGCGGATGTGGTTAAAGAAGCTTACAGATACATAATGGGTGTATTCCTTTTCTATCCCTTTGCAGTTTTTCAGGTAGTATATCATTCATCTCTTAGAGCTGCAGGAGATACGAGAACGCCCATGTTTATAGATCTATTTGCCAACTCCTGGAATGTGTTCTGGAATTATACCCTGATCTTTGGACATTTCGGTTTTCCGGAGCTTGGTGTAATGGGGGCAGGTATAGCCACAGGCTCCTCCTATCTCCTGGGAACATTCATATATCTCATTCTTCTCCATGGCAAAAAATTGAGACTATCTCTAAATATCCTTTCCAGAGAGAAAATAAGGGTGGAGATCGTTAAGAAATTGTTCAAGATAGGTATTCCAGCTGGAATAGAACGGGGAATGTGGAGCCTCACCTCCTTTCTTTACGCCTTTCTCATACTCTCCGTTTCAGGTAGTCTTGGATACTCATCATTTCAGGTTGGCCTGAAGGCGGAGAGTCTCGCATATATGCCCGGGTTTGGATTCTCCATAGCAGCTACAACTCTTGTAGGGCAATATCTCGGTGAAAAGAATTTGAAAAAGGCTAAAAAAGCTACAATAGAGGCTGCAAAAATGTGCGCACTTTTTATGGGTATTACGGGCGGTATGATGGTTCTAATTCCCACATATCTTGCAGGCATATTCACCGATGATCCTCAAATCATTCACCTTGCCTCGATATACCTTTTCCTGATGGGATTTACAGAACCTGCTCTTGGTGCTTTATTTACTCTTGCAGGTGGGATGAGGGGTGCGGGATATACTACCATGCCCATGATAATAAATTTAACAGGACTTTTTGGAATAAGATTGGGTCTTGCTACGGTTTTTGCATATCTTTTTGGCTTTGGATTGGTGGGAGTATGGCTCGGTATGTTCTTCGAGACATTTATACGGGCAATATGGATGTATGTGGAATTCCGAAGAGGAAGATGGGCTGCTGTGAAAGTATGAGACCGAAAAAATTTATATCCCATAGCCTCATCACCACAATACTGGGCCGGTAGATCAGCCCGGAAGATCGCTGCCCTTGCAAGGCAGAGGCCGCGGGTTCAAATCCCGCCCGGTCCATTCCTCTTGGAATGTACCAGGCTTAGTCGCAAAAACAAGTTTTTGCTCCTCCCGCCCGGTCCACTTAAGCCCCTTTTAAAAAAGGTGCTTTACCCGGAAAGAAAAAGTGGGGGTTTAGAAAGGGGGCATCGCCCCCTTCTTAAGGGAAGAGGGTAGAGGGAGAAACGAGTAACGGAGCGAAGCAGAGTTGCGAGCAAGCCTTTCCGTTAGGAAAGGTGTTGCCGTAGGTGTCTCCTCGTAGGTGCCCCTTCGTAGTGGGGCCGACCGGATTTGAACCGGCGACCGCCCGGTTTCTCAGAGCCCCTTTACAGGCAAAGCCTATTTTTTAAAGGGCTTTTATGAGCCGGGCGCTCTAACCTAGCTAAGCTACGGCCCCGGACAAAGGGCATAACTCAAACATCATTTTAAAATTTTCGCTCCTTGGAGTGGCATATGAAAAATAGAGGTCTTTTTAAGGAAAGTGATTTATGCAAGAATGCATATCCCGCAATGCATGCTCTGCTACATTTTTGATGTGGATGACACCTTAATAAAGTATGAGAATTTTGATATGAGGGAGTGGTATGAGTTTATTGCCGAGCCCGTAGCGAGAAAAATGAAGATTCCCATGAATTTTGAGATCTGGAAAGATATGATTGAGGGTAAAATCTCCAGGCGATACACAGAAAGATATGGGATTCTCGCTGAGAAGTTTTGGCAGGAGGTTGACAGGAGGAATCTTCTATACAGAAAGGTTATGTGGGAAAGTGGGAGATTGAAGCTCTATGAAGATGTTAAAATTCTTAAAGAGCTCCCTGGGAAAAAAATTGCATGGAGTACCTCATCGACAGATTGTATTCGCTATGTTTTCTCTCTTTTCAATCTTGAAAAATATTTTGATCTTATAGTAGGTAAGGATTTCGAAAATTACAGATATGTGGATAGGGTCAAACCGGATCCAACATTTTTGAATATCATAAAAAGTATTGTTAAATGCACCATCTGCATAGTTATAGGTGATGATGAGAAGGATATGAAAGCTGCAAAAAATGCAGGATGCTTTGCAGTCCTAATAACTCGAAGATTGAGATCTTCCAGATATGCTGACTTAGTAATTCATTCTTTGGGAGAGTTAAAGGATCTAGATAAAAAGTTTTTATAGTGTATGCCTATCCTCCTCCATGGTTCGATGGTTGTGGTATCTCAGCCTGCTGCTCCTGGGAATAGGTATCATATTTTATATTTCCTGGGGGTTCCTGTATGATGCATGGACAGATGTAGGTTTATACTCGATCACTGCACCCTTGGTAGTTTTTGGAGTACTTGGGCTTCTCTTATCCCGCACTGTTCAGTAAGGCTTTGCCACATAGGCCATCATATCGGTCTCTTTTCCACAAATTATGCATCTTCCCTTTCTTTTCTCCATGGGAATACCTATTATCTTCTTCTCCGTGAGTTTCTCTATTTTTTCACCGCATTCGTAGGAGCCGCACCATCCCACCACGGCTATTCCCTTGTGATTTTTAACATCTTCTAAATCATCAAACTCTTTTATCTTTTCCCGCATCTCTTCTTCTGCCTTATGCAGCAAATTCTCCTGAATCTCTTTTAAAAGCACCTCTATCTTGGAGATATACTCGCTCCTCTTTACAGCAATCTTTTCAAATGTATCTCTTCTTACAAGAATCACCTGCTCATTTTCCATATCCCGAGGCCCTATCTCCAATCTGAGAGGCACACCCCTCAGTTCCCAGTCATAAAATTTGTAGCCTGGCGTATAGTTGTCCCTGTCATCCAGGTGCACTCTGAAATGCTCTTGAAGCTCCTCCTTTATTTTCTTTGCCTCTCTTAGAATTTTCTCCTTATCCTTTGTTATTATAGGCACAATCACAACCTGAATTGGGGCAATCTCTGGTGGGAGAATTATACCTCTATCATCACCATGGATTCCCACTATAGCTCCCACCAATCTTTCGCTCATTCCAAAGGTAGTTTGATGAACATAATCATGGGTGCCATCTTCTTTCAAATACTCAATGTTGTATGCCCTAGAGAAATTCTGGAGATATTGATGTATCGTGGCCACCTGCAAGGTTCTGCCCGATGGCATTATGGTCTCTGCACCTATGGAATAATGTGCCCCTGGAAACTTATCCCACTCAGTTTTTCTGACCAGAATATAGGGTAATGCCAATTTTTTTGCAATTTTTTTCCAGATCTCAATGTTTTCCCTTATCTGTTCCTCCGCCTCTTCAGCCGTTGCATGGGCTGTGTGAGATTCAAAGAAGTGCACCTCCCTCATCCTTATGAATGCTCGGGTTTGCTTTGTTTCATACCTGAAGATATTCACTATCTGAAAAATTTTGAGGGGTAAATCCGCATGGGTTCTAATCCAAAGGGAGAAGATGGGATACATGGCCGTCTCACTGGTGGGTCGTAGTACTAGCTTAACATCCAAAGGTGTTGTACCTCCATGTGTAACCCAGTAAACTTCATTCTCAAAACCTTTTATATGCTCCCCCTCTTTTTTAAACTCCGTTTCGGGAACAAGAAGAGGAAAGTAAACTTCCTGGTGATTATATTTAGTAAATATATACCGGAAATACTCATCAATATTCCTCATAAGTTGCCATCCATAGGGGAGCCATACATGCATACCCTTAACAGGATATCTTTTATCCACAAGCCCGGCTTCCTCTATAACCTCATTGTACCACTCCGGAAAATTCTCCTTGGATACCTCCATATCCCGTGAAAAGTTTTGGGTTATTTAAAAATTCCTCTCAAAAAAGGAAAACTATGCACCGAACTTTTCCGCACGATTGGTGACGTTCAAAATTACATTCATCAAGTCTTCACCCCTGATTCTCAGAGAGCCTTTCGCACATGCTATCTCATTGAACTCTGTGCCCTCTCTCCTGGCGTCATCGCTGTAAATCAGTATTGGCACAGGATCTCCACTGTGATCTCCCATCGTGCATGGAGTGCTGTGATCCGCAGTTATCACAACCACCACATTCTCAGGGAGAATCTCCATTAAATGCCCCACAGCATCGTCTATTCTCTCAATTACCTCCACTTTTTTGTGCGGTAACATATCATGGCCAGCTATATCCGGGGCCTTTATGTTTACCAGCACAAAATCATGCGTATCAAGTGCTTTTACAGCATGTTCAAACTTCCCACGCATATCCGTGTTATAACTCCCAGTGGCTCCTGGAAAATCAATGGTATCCATTCCCGCCATCCTGCATATTCCCCTTATAAGAGGTGTGCCAACAACGCATGCTCCCTTCATTCCGTGTTTTTTCTCAAAATCTTCCATGTGGGGGGCCATACCCGCACCTCTTGGGAGAAGTATGTTTGCAGGAAGAAGTCCCTGGGATTCTCTTTCTTTATTGACAGGATGCTCTTTAAGAATTTCATACGATCGATGAACAAATTCATTGAGAATCCTCGCAGTTTTTTCGGCTTCTGGCTTAAGGGCCTTGGCATCATGAATTCTCACGCCCTTTGCATGAGGATCCACATCACTCACATAAGGACTCAAACCGGGACCGCGTAAAACAAGAGCTGCTCGATGCTCGACACCTTCCTTTACAAATATTTTAACATCTTCTATTTCCATTCCATCCAGCGCCTTCACAAGTTCCTGCGTTCCTTTTTTTATCCTCCCAGCCCTTCTATCTATAACCTCAAGCTTTTCATTCACCGTTGAAAAATTGCATCTGAACGCTATGTCTCCTGGCCTCAGCTCCATATCAAGTCCTGCAGCCTCAAAGGGACCGCGGCCAGTGTAAACCTTATAGGGATCATAGCCAAGAAGATTGAGATGAGAGGTATCACTTCCTGCCCTTATGCCAGGAGCGATGGGGTCCATAAGTCCCACCAGGCTTCTTTTTGCAATAGAATCTAAATTTGGAGTATGAGCATACTGTAAAGGTGTCTTATTGTCAAGCTCTCTATTTGCCCGATCTCCAACGCCATCAAGAACTATCAGGATGACCTTTCTTTGGATCATAATCTTAGCATCGCAATCCCCTAATTAAATTTATTCCTGAAAATTTTGATGCTTTTACAAGATGCCTACTCTTTTAAAATTGCTCTTCTCTTGCTCTCCATCGTAGCATTCTTATCAAGTCTGTGATCTATCTTAATATCTATGATCACCCTTTTTGCACCTAATTTTATCATTGCCTCCTCCCCAAGCTCTGCAGCCCTGAAAATCTGCTTCAAGTTCTCTGCTTCAATAACAGTACTCATGGGTGTTAGCTCCATTTTTAATCCCAGAGATTTTATTGCCTCCACTGCAGCCTTTACATATTTAGATACACTCGTACCCTCGCCCAGAGGGGTTATTGTGAGCTCTCCAATTATCATATATTCTCCTATTCGGCATTAAATTTAAATCTTTCCTTATGATATATGAATGTGTATATTTCACATCCCCTCCTCAAAGAAAATGCGGTGGAGAAAAGAGATTATCAGGTAAATATAGCGAAGAGTGCCCTGAGAGGTAATACCCTAGTTGTTCTTCCTACGGGATTAGGGAAAACAATAATTGCAATTCTCCTAATGATAGAAATACTCTACCGCAAGGGGGGAAAGGCCCTTTTTCTAGCACCCACAAAGCCTCTTGTGGAACAGCATGCAAAAAGTATAAAGAAAATAACGAAGATTGAGAATGTTGTTGCCATAACAGGAGAGATTGGAAAGAAAAAAAGAAGGGAAATAATAAAGGATGCAGAGGTAATAGTATCCACACCACAGGTGATACACAATGATGTGATATCTGGAGATATTGATCTGAAAGATTTCTCCATTGTAATTTTCGATGAGGCGCATCGTGCTGTGGGTAACTATGCCTATGTTTTCATAGCTAAGAAGTACCGAGAGGTAAGAAAGGATCATCTTATTTTGGGTATAACAGCATCTCCAGGAGGGGATGAGGAGAAGATAATGGAAATAATAGAGAACCTTGGCATTGAGAATGTTGAGATACGCACCGACGATGATGAGGATGTACGAAAATATGTGAAGGGGTTCAAAATAAAATGGGTTGAGTTACCCATGCCCGATGAGCTCAAAGAACTTTACGAGGCGCTTAAATCTCTCTACACGAAGATTGTAGATGAGTTGCGAAAATTTGGATTATTTGTCACCGTGAGAAAGGTTACCCGTGGAGATATACTCAGAGCACAAGCCGCAGTGCAGGAGAAAATAAAGGAGGGAAAGAGTGAGTTCTATCAGGCGGCAATGCTTCTAACGCAGGCAATAAAGATAGATTATGCCCTTGAATATCTTGAGACACAGGGCTTTGAGGCATGCTACAAGTATCT
This sequence comes from Thermoplasmata archaeon, assembly GCA_021163705.1. Taxonomy (GTDB): domain Archaea; phylum Thermoplasmatota; class Thermoplasmata; order Thermoplasmatales; family Aciduliprofundaceae; genus S014-41. Next base: position 7,800 of record JAGGTO010000030.1, read on the forward strand.
GGAGAGAATAATTGAGGAGGGGAATGCAAGAGGGGGCAGTAAAGCCTCCAGAATGCTCATAAGAGATGAAAATTTCATTCACGCAGTAAAGATTGCAAGAGAGCTTCTTAACAGAATAGGAGAGCTTGAAAATCCCAAACTAAATGCTCTGCGAGTCATAATAAGAAAGGAGCTAGCATCAAATCCAGACTCCCGGATAATAGTGTTCACCCATTTTAGGGAAACCTCGATTCTGGTTACAGATGCTCTTAGAGATGTGCCTGGAGTGCGTGCTGTCAGATTTGTAGGTCAGGCTTCCAAGAGCGATGAGGATAAAGGGATGAAGCAGAGAGAACAGGTTGAGATCATTGAAAAATTCAAAAGAGGTGAATACAATGTACTTGTGGCAACCAGTGTTGCAGAGGAAGGTTTGGATATTCCTGCCACTGATATGGTCATATTCTACGAGCCAGTACCATCGGAGATAAGGTTTATTCAGCGAAGAGGCAGAACGGGAAGAACGAGAATAGGGAAGGTTGTGATCCTCACAATAAAGGGCACACGAGATATTGCTTATCTCTGGTCCTCGAGAAGCCGGGAGAGGAGGATGAAAAACGAGCTTAGATGGCTCAGGCTTCTTCTAAGCGAGAAACTCAAGGGGAGGGAGAGGAGAGAGGTGGAGACTCTGGAGAAGAAGATTGAGAAAAAAGGACAGCTTACCCTTGTGGATTTTGAAGATGATAGGCCGAAACTCTATGTGGATCACAGGGAATTCAGGAGCCAGGTGGTGAGATATCTATCGGAGAAATTTACAATAATACCCCAAGCACTTCCTGTTGGAGATTATCTCATATCCGAAAAAATGATGGTGGAAAGAAAAACTGCTGATGATTTTCTTGAATCCATAAAGGATGGAAGACTCTTCTCACAGATGAAAGAATTGCGTAGGAATTACGAATCTCCAATTCTCATAATTGAGGGAGAGAATTTCTTAGGTGGTTTTCACGAGAATTCAATATATGGAGCCCTTGCATCCATTATTGGAGATTATCATATTTCTGTAATATTTACGAAAGATGCTAGAGAAACCGCAAAGCTCATAGAGTTTCTTATCAAGAGAGAGTATTCGCCCCATAAAGAAGTGCCCGTAAGAAAGGAGAAAGGTGCAATGAGCGATGAAGAGAGACAGAGATATATAATTGAATCTCTGCCCAATGTGTCTGCAAAACTATCAAAGAGACTGCTGGAACATTTTGGAAGTGTGAAGAATGTGATTAACGCAGAGATAGGAGAGTTAATTCAGGTAAAGGGCATAGGAAGGAAAATAGCGGAGGAAATTTACAATGTAGTGAATCTAAGATACCAGAAGAGAGAGCAATGAAAAAATATATTATAAAAACAATATGGATTTCTCTGGATTAGTATTTATAATACTTCTCCCCCTACTCTCTCTTTTCATAGGCTTGATTATTCTAGGAGCTTTCGCATTCAAACTTAGTCCCGCAGAGAATTTAAGGCCCACAAGAGACATATACTCTTCACCCTATGCAAGATTGATTTTGCAAGAACTGGCTGCCAAGGAATATGAAAAAATTGATAAAATAAAAAATTTAAATAAACTCTCAAATAGGAGAAACAGAATGAAAAAGATAGTACCTGCAATCATTGGATTTGGGATATTCATAATATCCCTGGTTGTGCTTGTAACCGGTTTTGATGGCATTTTACTCCGCTGAAGATTCAGGTAGGAGTTCTTCAGAATTAACCATATACTGTTAATGCTCTCACTCGCGCAGGACTCCACTCAGAGAATACAAAATAAGAAACTCCGTAAAATTTTTGTAATCCCTTTACCATTACTCACGGGGTGTATTAATCATGATAAGAGGTAAGGCGATTGGAGTAATGATGATTTTGGGAGTACTTTTACTTTCAAGTATAGGTTTTGCAAGTGTGAAGGCAACGGCACAGTTCTCGCCTGAAGAGATTTGGACCAGTGAAATTTTAGGATCTTACAACAGCCTGAAAACCACTCCCACCATGGATATCAATCAGGATCATAAGGCAGAGATACTCGTAGAGATGGAAAATTATGATGCATATACCTATCGTATTCTTCTTCTAAATGGTAGCAATGGAAAAGTGCTTGCGGAGAATGTATTTACCGATACCGGATACTCGGAAAGTGGAGATTATTGTGGGGAAGATGCAACCCTTCATGGAATTACCATCCTCAACTCCCAGGGAGGTTTACTGGACGAGCATTATTTCATGGTTTTTGCAAACCATACAGATAATAAGCGCATATCCGTATACTCGGTGGAATACCCAAGCCTGAACAACATATCCTACATGGGCATAGATGTGCCAGACAGCATCAACTACATGGGCTATAATATACCTGTGGTAACATACGGATGGAGATTCCATACTCTTTCCATAAATCAGGAGGCAAGACTTCTATATTTGGGCTATTACATAGGAAGCTATCTTGGCTATCAAATTGAGGAGATACAGATATTGATGATGGACAAAGAACTTAACAAGCTATGGGAAAAAACACTCATTGCACCCGTGATAAGCCTTAATCCTTATGGAGTGGATATTGTTAGCTTCAATGCCCGTGGTTTTCACACGGATCATGAGGATATTCTCATAGTGAATCTCACTGGCAGCCCAGGTAACACTACTCTTGAGGCACTTGATGCAAGTACAGGTACACTTATGTGGTCTACACAGATAAATGGGATATATATGATTACCTCCCCCATCTATGCTTTGCCTTCCATGCATACATATTTCTTTGACTATAACAGTGATGGTGTCACGGATATTGCATTGCCCACCATTACAAACAGCAAAGAATTTCGAGTATATTTTGTATCTTCCAATGGCAATGTGCTGGGCTACTATGTGGCCGATGGTATACCGCTATTTGCCATTTATACGGATAAGCTTGTGACTCAGAATGAACACAATTTAATCGGAAGCGTGGATGTCAATGGAGATGCATACAGGGATGTATTCTTTGTGGATAATAACACATATCTTGTATGCTGGGATGTAATCCACAATATTACCCTCTGGCACATAAGCTTAAACTCTGAGAGTTATTACTATATGCCCTTCCTCTCCACCAATGATGTGAATGGAGATAGCGTATGGGATATATATCTCTTGGGTGGAAGCAAGGATGGTGTCTTAAAAGGCACTGTGAAAATGGATGCTGTGAATTCTGTAGATGGCAGTATAATCTATTCTAGAGATTTCACAAACATAATAATTGGAGATGTAGGTACTCTGGGGATAAAGGAGGTAACGGATATAAACAATGATGGGCTTCAAGATGCAATATTAGTGGATGGCTACTATAATGATGGAAGTGTGTATGTGAATGTATCTGCAATATCTCTCAAAGATGGCTCTCTCATATGGGTAACTAGCGTTCATTCTGAATTGAATAACGAGGACTACAGCAACTGGTCTGCAGAAGCAGTATTTGGTGGGGACATAGACGGTGATGGTATCAATGATGTGAGTGTACAGCTTTACTACCATGATCAATCCGCAGGAGAGTATTATACTTATTTGAGAATTCTTTCAGGAAAAGATGGTTCACTTATGTGGACTGGAAAAGTGGAGAAGGATATTCAGGATGCAGAGCTGATGAGCTTTGAGTCGCTCACAGTGGGAAGTCCGTGGAAAGAGTTCGATTACAATGATGATGGTATCATAAACGAAATGCTCATAACCACTGGCTACTCTGTTCAGATTTATGCATTGAGCCAGCCAATTCCAGAGTTCTCAATGGTTCTCATATCTGCTACAGGAGTAATATTAATAGCTCTTCTGAGATTAAGAAGAAGACATTAACCTTTTTCTTTTATTTTTTAAGGAAATTAGTAGTGGAAGGATATTCTCCAGTTTAATTTTTAAGAAGTCACGGAGAATAAAAAAGTTAAAATATCTCAGCTCTTTCCTCAATTCAGGCCGGGGTAGCCAAGTGGACTAAGGCGCCAGCCTTGAGAGCTGGTTCCCGTAATGGGAGCGGGAGTTCGAATCTCCCCCCCGGCGCTGGAGAAGGTATAAAAAGAACTTCTTCTATAAACTGCGATTTTGAAAATGCCCCCCGCTACAGGCCTTCCAATCATATGTCTCTATCCATACTACCCGGGTATTTTGCGTGGGTGTAGAGTTTGTCAAGCGATGAGAGAACCTGAGTAAGAAGTGGAGACCTTTCCTATGCTGATAAAAAAGAGAGCGTTCAAAGAGGGTTTTACTTGGGAGAATATAACAAAATTGGTAAAATAATTGGTAAAAAAAGGATTATAAGCCAGAAATGTTTAATCTAGAGAAAATGTAAGAAAAGGGATAAATCTTTAGAGGCCAGAAGGAATGGAGTGTGGACTCAGTTGCGAGGAAATCTTCGTACTCCACACCCTGTGGAAATCGCGGTGTTTTAGGTCAGATGCTGGGTACCACACGGATAAACTTGAGAAGTGGTACTCAAAAAAAGCGAAAAAGGAGGGATGGGAGATGGAATATGATGATTGTATTCAGAGTCTCCTAAACAGGGGCTTTATTGCAAGAATAGGCAAGAGCCCATGTAAGTATTACATATCCAATAAAAGTGCAGTGGCCAGAGCTCTTAGTAAATGCGGAATTGATTTGCGTCCGGGGAGATTTCATCCCCTAATGCTGTAAATTTATTTTTACACATTTGTCAAAACAATTAAATAGAGTTGTGTCATATATGACGCATATATGGTGCATCCATGTGTAGGATTGAAATTGGCCGGTAAGGAGGATGATGATAATGAGAAAGCCCTTTGAGGGTGTGTTTGGAAACACGGCGGAATTGCGGATGCTGGAATTTCTTCTGCCGTTGGAAGGGATTGAGTTCAACATAACGGAACTTGCTGAGGAAGTTGGTATATCAAGACCCACCGCACAGAAAATAGTGAAGAAGTTCCTCGAGTATGGTATATTGAAAATCTCGAGAGAGCAGGGTGGTATAAAGTACTATGAGCTTAACCCAGAATCACCTTTCGTGGTTCTTGTGAACGAAATCAATAATGTGCTTATCGCGAAAATGGTGGGTCCAGAGGTCATGCGGGAGGTGGAGCAATTCTGGAGCAAACGCATAGTGGAGGACCTGAGACGGATGGTTGAAAATGTATCTCAGAACTTAAAGGCAATGTTGTCCTCAGAACTTGAGAGCTTGCCTATTTCAAGGGAATCCATTGGGGAGGAGAGTATAATCTCCACTCCAAGACAGCCAGAGGGTGTTTATGTATCAATAAAGAATGCAGATACTGCTGATAACATAACCACTTTAGGAGGTGAAATTAATGCAGCGTGAGACTTTTTTCAGAAAGGAATTGGTAAATGAATTGAGGAGGGTTGCCAAATATATGCGAGATGAGCCAGATTTGGAGAAGAAAATATATCTGTTCTCCGCAGCCTATGGGATAACGAGCAGAACTCTGAGATACGCATTTTCGAAGGATATCTTACTCGCAGATGTTGTTTTGAACACAGCATACAACATTCTCTTGGATAGGTATAAGAGAATTCAGGGAGGCGAGAGAATTATTGAGGTCACCGGAGAGCATTTTGAGAAACTATGTGATGCTCTAATAGAGCTTGCTAAGAGATTTGAAAATGATGAGAGTATTCAAAAGCCTCTGGAGGACATAATAACAATTGCGTTTAGCCTAACAGGCCCTGGCAACTATCTCAAATTTAAGGGCGAGTTAAAACTATAAAAAGGATAGCAAAAAATCAGTGATTAGGTCCACTGATCGTAGATGTTCCTAAATAGTGATATCACAGAGTATTACGCATTTTCGCCGGTCATCCCATAGCGCTGTCTTCAACTCTATTTTCTTAGATGGTAGTCCATGGATAGTTGAATTAGTTTAGGCATCTAAAATTCCCCTATTTATAGTTCTAGAAAAAGCTTAAATTAACTCATAGGATTCTCAACCCATGAACGAATTCTCATTAATTGCTGAATTTGAGGATTTTGTAGAAGAAGGAAAGGTCCCTCCATTGCTTGACCCAGCTCTTTTTAGCCAGTCTGATAAAATTTATTTGCCTTATCAGGTAAATCCTATTACTGAAGGCTCTCTCAAGAATATCCTCTGGCATTTTCTGGAGCGATTTAATCCACAGGGTGAAGTAATACTTCCGGGTTTTGGAAAAATCGATTTGGTTTGTGATTATAAGGACTTCATGATAGGGATTGAATGTAAAAAGGAGTTTGTTAAGAATATAAAAAAGAAAGATTTGAACTATATGAATTCGCAATCTTTAAATGCCCTATATCTTGCCTCCTTTGGAATTAATGATTATGAACTTTCCCTTGATTATTTGGAAGCGAAGATAAATGGAAGAGAGCCCATACTGGAGCTGCTGAGAAGGTATACTTTTGCCAAGAACAGCATAGATACACGCGGGATGTCTTTCGAAGAGGGCATATATTATCGAAAATATGAGGGTAAAATAAGGTACCAAGAGGAACTTGAGGAAACACTAAAAAAGCTGAGGGAAAAATATCAGGAAGGTATGGTCACTCAATTCCATGGGGTGATTATGTATAATCCTTTAGGAGAAATATGGCTGGCACGCGGTGCAAGTCCTCTGGGAGGAACAAAAAATGCCACATGTACACCTACAAAAGAGGCTTTTATAGCATATTCTGTGTGGAGATATCTCAAAGATAGAGATTATATTGTGGCTGCAGAATCCATATTGCCTGGTGCCGTTAAGTATAACACCAGGTCCATAAGGACAAAAACAAGATACACAGACTCTTTTATTCTTCCCCGGGGAGTATATATAGAAAAGGAAGTGGAAAGATTTATGCAGACAGGGCACTATAGAATTGATATCACGGCTATGCCTAAGGATAACATATTCATAGATAATTCCTCTCAATACGAAATTATAGGCGTGGAGTGCAAAGTGTCTTTAAATAACAGAGTGAAACTCATAGAGCAACTAAGAGCGTATCTGCATTCTGGAAGTGTTTCCAGGTTGTATCTGGCAATCCCACACAAACTGAAAAATAAGGCAAAAAGCATTCTTACACAAGCACCTATATATGACGCTGGGAAGATAAATAAATTAACCGATATAGGCATCCTGGCTGTAGATGAGCATGGAGAGGTGGAAGAGATAAAACCTGCTAACCAGATTGAGCTCAAAGAGGAGAATATGCCATTAGCGGGTATTGAAAAGCGTCGATTAAAAGAAGGTTATTTTAAAGAGAGACTCTATTTAACAGAGGTAAGAGTTCTGTGACTCTTCTAACTAAAGAATCGGATAGAAGGATAAAAAGTTACTGTATATGACCTCCTGTGATTATGGCCGTGGTTATACTTCAGATTTCGAATACCAAAACATTTTTATCGTTTCTGGATATCCCCATCCCCATGCAGTTGTGGGAAAATATAAACATGCTCAGAGTTCGCTTTCTGAACTTCTGGGAGAATATGGATACTGTGAAAAACCTCACTGCCGCTCTTTTCTTCACGGCTCTCGTTACCTTAGGAGCCAAGATTCGCCTCTACACTCCCTTTACTCCAGTACCCTTCACTCTCCAGACGTTCTTTATATTCACAGCATCTCTTTATCTCCGCAAACACTGGTCCTCCGTTGCAACAGGATTCTACCTGCTTATAGGAATACTTGGCATCCCGGTTTTCGCTGGAGATGGCTCGGGCCTCACTTACCTTTTGGGAGCCACTGGCGGTTATCTTCTGGCGTTTCTCTTGGTTCCCCCATTCATTTCTCGCGTGTTCAGAAAATTCGAATACTCATGGTTCTCCGCCTTCACGGCCAGTGTTTTGGGGGCAATTCTTATTCTTACGATAGGAAGCCTGTATCTGGGTCTTTACATAGGTAACATACCCAGAGGCTTTGCGCTCGGATTCCTACCTTTCGTAGGTGTAGAACTCGCAAAAGCCATGGGCGCCGCGGGTGCTGCGAAGATTCTCTTTCCAAGAATCCGTAGCGCTGGAGAGTGAAGACCCGCAATTTAAACGCCTAACTAAAACCCCAATCGCGGTCCCCGGGCCGGCATTCACGCACACCTCAAGGTAGGTACCGGGTCTGGGTCTTACTCGCCTTATGATATCTATACTCTACATCTATATAAATTCTTGGTGGATGGTGAATGATGTCCCATTCTAGACGAACTAATTTCCAGAAAACACACCAGAAACCAAGGGTTCTAAAACCTTAAATATTTGATTTAATATCCCCAAATGCGCGGGTGTGGTGTAGCCTGGTAACACGAGGCCCTGCCACGGCTTTGCCCCGGGTTCAAATCCCGGCACCCGCATTTAATTTTCTTGCATATTTTCATGACCGCATGGGGCCCGTGGGGTAGCATGGATATCCTGGAGGCCTCCGGGAACCCCTTTCTTAGGAAGAAAGGTGTTTCATCCCAAAAGAAAGGGGTTGAAGTAAGCCTCTGACCCGGGTTCAAATCCCGGCGGGCCCGCTACGAAGGGGCACCTACGAGGAGACACCTACGGCAACGCCTTTCCTAACGGAAAGGCTTGCTCGCATCTTACGATGCTCGTTTCTCCCTCTACCCTCTTCCCTTACGAAG
>JAGGTO010000134.1 GCA_021163705.1 Thermoplasmata archaeon
ACATTTCCTGGTTTGGCGATATTCATAACAGTGCTTGCCTTCAATCTGTTTGGTGATGGTCTGAGGGATATTCTTGATCCCAGGCTTAGGAGGTGAAAGAATTGGAGGAGCTTCTCAGAGTTGAAGATCTTCACACATACTTTTACACATATGAAGGTGTGGTTAAAGCGGTGGATGGTGTGAGCTTTGATATACGGAAGGGTGAGATATTTGGACTTGTGGGTGAAACAGGCTGCGGAAAATCCGTCACTGCTCTCTCAATCATTGGATTAATAGATGATCCTGGGAAAATTGTGGGTGGAAAGATAATATTTAAAGGCAAAAATTTGCTTGAGCTTGGCGAGGAAGAGATGAGAAAGATAAGAGGCAAGGAAATAAGCATGATATTTCAGGAGCCCATGACTGCTCTTAATCCTGTTTATACCATTGGAGATCAGATGATTGAGCTTCTTCTTTTGCATGAGGAGGGAATAGCAAATATAAGAAAGGCACCCAAGGAATTAAGGGAAGAGAAGAAGAAAAAAGCCATAGAGATGCTCAGGCTTGTGAGAATGCCCGATCCAGAAAGAACCATAGATAGTTATCCTCATGAACTGAGTGGGGGGATGAGACAGAGGGCTATGATAGCAATGATGCTTGCCACGAAACCCTCGCTTCTAATTGCAGATGAGCCTACAACAGCTTTGGATGTCACTGTGCAGGCACAGATTCTCAATATTTTGATGGATATGCGGGATCAGCTTGGAATATCCATACTTCTAATAACCCATGATTTGAGTGTGATTGCGGAGGTAACCGATAGGGTGGGTGTAATGTATGCAGGTAATATTGTGGAGGTGGCTGATACATTCACCATATTTCAGAATCCAAAGCATCCGTATACCGTGGGATTGATGGAGGCGATACCCAAAATCACAGAGAAGAAGGAGATGTTAAAATCAATTCGAGGTTCTGTTCCCAATCTAATATATCCACCTTCAGGATGCAGATTTCATCCAAGATGCGATTATATGAAGCCGATTTGCAAGAAAAAGAAGCCCAAATTGGTGGAAGTTGAACCTGGTCATCTGGTAGCATGCCACCTTTATGGAGGCGAGGAAAATGAATGATGGTACTTTGCTTCAGGTTTACAATCTTAAGAAATATTTTCCTGTGAAGGGTGGGATATTTGGGAAGGTAGTGGCGCATGTTAAGGCAGTGGATGGAGTAAGTTTAGAGATAAAAAAGGGAGAGACATTTGGATTGGTAGGAGAATCAGGATGTGGGAAAACCACATTTGGTAGAACTATACTGAGATTGATAAAAGCAGATGGTGGAATGGTCTTCTTTGGGTTACCCCCAGAGAAGCAGGAAAGGGTAAGAAAGCTACTTCTTAAAAAGGATGCAAAGAGCAAGCAAGAGCTTAATGGATTAAGGATGAAATACGATCTAACTCAGCTGAAGGAAAAAGCTCTTCTTCCCTACAAGAAGAGGATGCAGATAGTTTTTCAGGATCCTCAGTCTTCACTGGATCCAAGAATGACAATTAAAAGGCTAATTGCAGAGCCTCTTCTAACCCATAGGATAGTCTCAAGAGATAAGGTTGAGAAAAAAGTACTGGAGCTTTTGGAAGCTGTAGGGTTGAAGAAAGAGCATCTTCACAGGTATCCTCACGAATTCAGTGGAGGTCAGAGGCAGAGAATAGGGATTGCAAGAGCGCTGGCATTGAATCCAGAGTTCGTAGTTCTTGATGAACCCACATCTGCTTTAGATGTATCTGTTCAGGCCCAGATACTGAATCTCCTGAAGGAATTGCAGAGGGATAGAGGTCTCACATATATATTTATCACACATGATTTGAGCGTAGTTAGACACATGGCGCAGAGAATAGGGGTAATGTATGTTGGCAAGCTCGTGGAAGTGGCACCTGTGGATGAGCTTTTCAGCAATCCACTGCATCCTTACACAAAGCTTCTTCTGGAATCCATACCTATTCCTGATCCCACGAAGAGGAAGAAGGAGAGAAAACTTATTACGGGTGAGGTACCAAGTGCTGTGAATCCTCCCGGAGGATGCAGGTTCCATCCTCGCTGTCCATATGCGATTGAAGGCAAATGTGACAAGATGGAACCACCGCTGATAGATGTGGGCAACGGCCACTATGTGGCCTGCCACCTTTATGAGAAGAGGTAAAATGGAAAGAGAACTGAGATTCAAGGTATTGAGACTCACATTCTCGCTTCTTGGTTATCTTTTATTCCTCTTTTTTCTTATCGGAGGGATCATAAACCTTATGATACATTCCTGGCTCTCATCATTGATTTTCCTTGGGATTTCTCTTTCCCTCTTTCTTTTAACCACCTATGTGTATCTTGGAACCTCTCTGTATGTAATATTTGATCATTCGGTTTATGTTCCAAGGCTATGGAGGCATGCTAAAGATAAGATTCTGGAGCTTAAAAATGTTAAAAAGGTTAAGCCAGTTCAAGGATTTTTTAAGGATGGCTATTATCTTTATACATCCGATGGGTATTACTATCTTAAAAAAAGTGTATTTGCCGAGGTCAGGGAGCATTTGCCAGAAGGTTGTGTATTTGTGGAAGAATAAAGTTTTATATTCCAGATATATTCTTGATTTATGCATCCATCTCAGCAGATCAGAGGGGAGAAAAGCGATATTCTTGATGGCAAGAAAATTGCATTATGCGTAACAGGAAGTATAGCTGCAGTAGAAACTGTCAAACTGGCAAGAGAATTAATAAGGCATGGTGCTGAGGTTTTCATATATGTTACTAAAGATGCTTTGAAATTTGTAGGTAAGGATTCCCTTCTTTTTGCAACTGGAAATGAAGTTGTGGATAAACTTACGGGAAGGGATGAGCATTTAGAAGATTTTGATATGGTTCTCGTGGCGCCGGCCACCGCAAATGTAATTTCCAAGGCTGCATGCGGCATTGCGGATGATGCTGTAACTACCCTTATACTGGCAAATTTAAATAAATGTGTTTTTGTGCCCACCATGGATGAGAGAATGAGAAAAAATCCAATTTTAGGGGAGAATATAAAGAAGCTGGAAAATTACTGTAAATTTATAGAACCCCTGAAGGAGGAGGGAAAGCTGAAGATACCTCCGGTAGAGAGCATAAGCGCAGAGGTAATGCATTTTCTGAGAGATGAGCTGAGGGGTAAAAAGATTCTGGTTATAGGTGGTGCGGGATATGAGAGAATAGATGATTTCAGAATAATAACAAATCTTTCCACGGGAAAAACTGCGGTGGAGATTGCAAAATATGCCTATTATTATGGAGCAGAGGTTAAACTTTTGATGGCGCTTCACAGTGTGGATGTTCCCTCTTTTCTGGATACGGAAAGTTTTGATAGTGTGGAGAGCCTGATTTCCAGGATTGATAGCTTCAAGGAGTATGATGCTATAGTGGTTCCTGCGGCACTTCCCGATTTCAAGCCTGAAAAGAGAGAGGGAAAAATAAAAGATTTGGAAGATATGGAGAAGATAAGGTTTGAGGAAACGCCCAAATTTTTAAGAGAGTTAAGAAAGAAGTATAGGGGAATTCTTGTGGGCTTCAAAGCGGAGGCAGGGATAGACGAGGAAGAGCTTGTAAGAAGAGCTCGAAGCAGGATGAAGGAGTATGCTCTAAATATAATGGTTGCAAATCTTGTGGAGGATGTGAAAATGGATTACACTAAGGCAGCAATAATTTTTGACGATGAGGATATTGAGAAATTTAAAGGTAGAAAAGATATGCTTGCAAAGAGAATTGTGGAGCTGTTGGTGGAGTGTCTATGATTGAAGCCTTCTCACCAGGCAGTGTTACTCTTTTTTTTGAAATAAGGGAGAGGAAAGGAGATTTAAAGAGAACGGGCTCTAGAGGAGTAGGGGTATGTGTATCATCAGGAGTAAGAACCCGGATTTTTCCCGGTAAAAGGCTGGAAGTGTGTATAGATGGAGAAGTTAGGAAGAATACCATTCAGGAGGAGGTTGCAAAAAGGATGGGATTTGTTGGAAGGATAGAGAGTATTGTGGAGTTGCCAGTTTCACAGGGTTTCGGGATGAGCGGGGCTGCCGCTTTAAGTACCGCTCTAGCCATTGCAAAGCTGAAAGGTATAAGTTATCTTACAGCAGCCCGAGTAGCCCACGAAGTTGAAGTGCGTAGAAAATCTGGACTGGGAGATGTGGCTACCCAGTATGAGGGGGGATTTACATTGAGGTTAAGAGAAGGGATTCAGCCATTTGGTGTGGTAGATCGCCTGTTTTATCCTCCCCTTCCGATCTTTCTCATAGTTTTCAGGGAGAGGGGCATAGAAACCCACGAAATTCTATCGGATCCTCAGGAGGTCTCCAAAATAAAGAAAGAGGGTTACAGAGCCATGAGAAGCCTTCTTGAAAATCCAACCTGGAAAAATGCACTTAAAGTGGCGAGGGAATTTTCCTTTAGGACAGGTCTTATAAGTGAGGAGATGAGAGATTTTCTCAATAGGTGTGAGAATTCCACAGCAGCGATGATTGGCAACTCTGCGATAGTGTTCGGTGAATGTAAAGAGGAAATATTTGATAATTACAAAGTATATAGAGTAGAACTGGGTGAAAGGGCCAGAATAGGGATATAATGATTGAGAAAAAAATATATAGTAGCGGAATTATTTATGGATGAGATGGAGAAGGAAAGAATGCTGAATGAGATACGAGAGATTCTTAGAAAGGGCGGATTTGAAATAGGTGAGCCGATATTAAAGAGCATAAGCTTTGACATAATTGCCAAGAGAGATACTTTAGTTCTTATTTTGAAGAGTTTGATAAATATAGATTCCCTCAGAAATGAGGTGGCTCGGGAGCTGAAAATTCTGGGAAAAGAGTTGAGAGCATCCCCTTTAGTTATAGGAAAGAAGAGTGCCATGGGCCCAATACTGGATGGGGTTATATATTCCAGGCATGGAATTCCCATAATCTCCATGGGAACCTTCAGAGACTTTATTTTAGAGGATATAAATCCCCTGGTATATGCATCTCCCGGAGGACTGTATGTAAGGTTAGATGGTGAGCGGTTAAGAAAAATAAGGGAGGAGCAGGGAATTTCTCTGGGGCAGCTTGCAGAGATAGCAGGTGTATCACGGAAGGCCGTACAGCTTTATGAGGAGGGTATGAGTGCGGTTGTGGATATCGCGTTGAAATTGGAGGAATATCTGGGAGAGGAATTGATTCAACCTCTGAACCTCCTTACCTTTGGAGATCTTCAGGAAAAGAGATATAATCCACATGAGCTCAATTCGAGAGATATGGAATTAAGGGAGGTCTATACAAAGTTAAAGAGCATAGGCTACGATGTTTATTTAACCCTCAAATGTCCCTTCGAGGTACTTACCAAAGATGAGGAGGATGTACTTCTGACGGGAATCACAAGGGACATGAAGGGGGTTAAGTACAAGGCTATGAATTTACGAATAATAACCAGGATACTGGAGAAAAATGCGTTTATTGTGGTTAGTAAGACCAAATATGAGGAGATTGAAGGTATACCCCTGATAGGCAAAGAAGAGCTCATGGAAATTGAGAGAAGAGAGGAAATAAAGAAGATGGTGAGGGAAAGGAGTGCATTATGAAATCCCGCATAATGAGATATTCGCTGGATGGAAAAGAGATGCTTTTTTTTGGCACCATCAAAGGTTTGGTGAACGAGAGAAAAGTTTTGAGAGGGCTTGTTGAAGAATTTCAGCCAGATATATTTCTTCTTGGAATATCTCCAGAGCAAATGGATGGTTTAAGATCATATCTTTCTGAACCCTTCGAGATCTATCCCGATGATTACGAGGTGATCTATGCAATTAAATTGGAGGAATTTGGTGAGGTTGGATTACCAGTACCCACCTATCTTGAAGCTTTTGCCATTTCAAAGGAAAAAAATATAGCGATGCTACCGTTGGATATTCCAGAGAAGGAATACAGTGACATGTTTGTTAAAAAGGTAGAGTTTTACCATATTCTCTGGTCCAATTTCAGAAAAAAGAAACTCTACAGGAAAAAATTTGAAGCTAGAACAGCAGAGGAGTTTGTAATGGAATGGGATAGGGAAGTGAATAATCTCAAACCATTTAGAGAAATAGAAAGGGAAAGAGAGAGGTATATGGCTCAAAGAATAAGAGATGCTGTAAAAAACAGAAAAGAGAGAAAATTTCTGGTGATAGTTGAATTAGAGCGACTTCATGGAATTCTCAAGGATTTGAATCTTTTACATATAAGATAGATTTCGGAGCTATGAGGTAGTGATGCCTTCGGTTTATGAAGCTTCACAAGCTCAAATCTCCTTTTACATTTTCTAATAAGATCCCTCTCCATATCTCCCCTGAAAATCTTTGCCACAAAATGTCCCCCCTCTAAAAGAACAGAAGAGGCTATTTGAAATGCCCTTTCTGCAAGTTCTATGGATCTTGCATGATCCCAAGAGGATACTCCTGAGATATTTGGAGACATGTCTGAGAGAACTACATTGAAAGGTGCATGGGGCTTCAATTTCTCAATTATATCCTCATCAAATACATTCTTTTTTATGAATATCACACCTCTTATTTTTATCGGTTTTATGTCCACAGCCACAACCTTTCCTCCAGGAGTAACAAGCTCCAGTGCTACCTGAGACCAACCCCCAGGAGAAGCTCCAAGATCCAGAACATTATATCCTCTCTTCAGTATGTAAAATCTCTCATTTATCTGTAAGAGTTTGAAAGAGGCACGGCTTCGGTATCCGTACCTCTTTGCCTCCCAATAATAATGGTCTCTGTTCTTCAACTCTCTTCCTCTACAAGCTTTTTATATTCTTCAGCATTTAAGAGATCCTCAAGCTCATCTGGATTTTTTATCTCCATTTCAACGAGCCAGTTTTTATATGGATCTTGATTGAGAAGCTCTGGCTGATCCACAACATCGTTGTTCACCGCTAGAACCTTTCCGGAAAATGGTGCATATACATCACTGGCAGCCTTTACGGATTCAACAACGGCCAATGGATCTCCTTTATTAACCTCAGTCCCTACTTCAGGGAGTTCAACATACACTATATCGTGTAGCTGCTCTTGGGCATGATATGTTATGCCAATTTTTGCTTTTCCATCCTCTACCTTTATCCACTCATGCGTCTTTGTGTATTTCAAATCCTCCGGAATCATAATCATCACCAGAGGGGATAATGTAGCCCAAAATAAAAAATCTTTGGCTTTAAAAGTGGAAGTTATTTAGGCATATCGAGATTTTCGAGTGTACAATCCTCTGGATTTTTGTCAAATCTCAATCTCTTGAAGGATGGTGCTCTCAGTTTCAAATCCTTCGTGACTTCAAGATACTGCACCTCGCATACCAACTCTGGTCTTACCCATACTACCTCATATTCTGGAGGATTCACCACCGGACAATTACTCTTTTTTACTCTGGAGAGAATATACCTGGATAGTTCATCATCAAAACCAGTACCCACCTTGCCTATGAAGCTCAAACCCCTGGGGGAATTCAAAGCTAGAAGTAGTGCTCCGAAGGTATTTTCTCTGATCCCTTTACCGGGGGTGTATCCTACAATTATTGCATCCACGGTCTTGAAATATTTAATCTTCAACCAGTAGGAATGTCTACCTTCTTTGTACGGAGAGTCTTTCTTCTTTGCCATCACACCCTCTATATTAAGCTTCTTTACAATTTCCCACAGCTTCTCTCCATCTTCAGTAAATGGAATGATCTGAATTCTTCCTTCCTCTCTTACTACTCTATGGAGTATCTCCTTTCTTTTAAGCAGAGGCATGCTCCTTAAATCCTCACCATCCTTTTCAAGAATATCAAATATCACATAGGTGGCAGGATATAGCTCTGCTCTTATCTTTATATCTGTTGTAGAATCAACGAGATCTCTGCTCTGTAAGAGATGAAAATCTGGTAAACCCTGAGAATTGTATACTATGATCTCCCCATCCACCATGCATCTATTGCAATCAAGGGAGCTCTCAATATTCAGTTCGGGATATCTTCTACGAATATCATATCCTCTTCGATTTATTAATTTTATTTCACCATCCTCTTTTATGGCCATGGCTCTTGTACCATCCAACTTGGGCTCAAAAATGTAATCCCTGCTTTTAAGGATTTCCAGATTTCCAATCTTTGCCAGCATAAACATTATTCCACACTCGCCTTGAGAAGTTCTATAAGATTTTTCTTTTCAGGCTTCTTTTCCTCCAGCTTAACCTCTATAACCTCGCCTCTAATCTTTGCCTTAATAGCCTCTATTATTCTCTCAGAATACTCATCTTTGAACTCTTCAATGTTGAATTCTCTATAGAGTTTGTTGATGAGCATTTTTGCAAGCTCAATTTCTTCATCTCCAAGTTGCGGGGGATTATGTAAGATTTCGAACTCGCTTATATCTCGAACTTCATCTTTGTAATGAAGCGTTTCCAGTAGAAGGGCATTCCTGTAGGGTATTATCGCCCCAATGTGCTCTCTGTTTCTCATAACAAATCTACCAATAGCTGCCTTGTTTGTTATATCTAACACATACTGAAGGAGAAAATACGCTTCAATTCCTCCACTATCTGGAACAATATAGTATTTTTTATCCTTTAAAATCTCATCTATGGAGTCCCTATCCACAAACTCAACAATTTTTATCTCATCCGTTTTCTTAGGAATATATTTTTTCAGCTCCTCCTCATCTACCACCACAAATTTTCCCTTCTCTATCTCGTATCCTAACACTATATCCTCATTTGTCAACTCTCCATGATTGGGACAAAATTTTTTGATTTTTATTGGAGTATGACACTTCGCACATAGCTGCCTGAATTTTATAGTTTTGCTCTCAGCTGTGCTGTATATCTTTATTGGTATGTTTACTAATCCAAATGTTATGGAGCCCTTCCACAGTGCTCTCATAAATTTATGATTACTTTACAAATATTTAAGCCTTTTTCTTTATTTTCTGAAATATTTTTAAGGAGATTAGCCAAAATTCCCATATGAATAAAATAGATAATAACTCTTAAGTATCTTCACCTATTACCTTACTTTGGGTGGCAGTATGAGAAATATTTCCAGGATCTTGATGGCGCTATTTATAGCGCTATTGATAACCACCACAGCCTTTGTGGTGGTAGGACACAGCACAGCAGCAAATCATGCAAAGAAGGCAGCACCGGAGTCTCCCTATCTTGTGCGTACTCTGACATACAAGGACATAATGCAGATGATGAAGAAGTGGGGCGTAAGAGAGCCCGGAAAGAACTACAATGTTATTGTGGATGGCCATGGCACTGGTCTTGCACCTCCCACGCTGGAAGAGTACCTTGATATGATTGGAAGGAAATATGTTGAAGATGTGAAGAAGCCTGTGCTTAGAAGCAGCGTGGACCTTTCGCAGAGCAGTTACTTCCCGCCTGTGGGCAATCAGGGTCAGCAGGGATCCTGCGCTGGCTGGGCAACTAGCTACTATGCAAACACCTATCTTCAGGCAAAGATACACAACTGGAGAGATGTCTCTCAGGGGAACTCGGAACATATAATGAGCCCTGCATGGACCTACAATATGGTGAACGGTGGTCAGGACCAGGGCTCTTTCTTTGATCAGCACTACAAGGTTCAGAAGACTATAGGCGGGGCTTCTTGGAAGGCCATGCC
>JAGGTO010000063.1 GCA_021163705.1 Thermoplasmata archaeon
CATTTAACCCCATTTATGACTCCCAAAATCTCCCTTTTCCTTCCAGTTTTCTTCCACTTTCAACTCGCCTTTCAAAAATGCGTTAACCACATCACCCACTTTGCCGTATGCTCCGAGAATCACCCTGATGCCTAACTGCTCAAAAAACTCCACGGCTCGGTGGCCCATACCATACGCTATTACAACATCTCCTTCATTCTCTTTTATGAATTTCGGTATATCTCCTGGACCATGCTCCGTAAATGGAGTTGGCACACTCTTTACATTTTTTATCTCTCCATTTTCCACAGTGATGAATGTGTAATACGGGGTGCGTCCAAAGTGCATACTCACCTCGCTATCCAACCCTTCTGGACCTGTACTCGGTATTGCGATTATCATAAACCGGGATATTAAAGAGTATTTAAAAATTTTTTGAAATTTTCTTTGATAGAATCTTTAAATTCTACTCGTAAGAAGCGAACCATTGCTCAATAGCGTTTCTCTTGCCGAATATTATATGCTCCCTATGTATCCCGAGTCTCAGTAAAGCCTGGGGTACTAGGGGCCACTTCTTTAAAAAGAGGAGGGCCTTATTGGGAGCTTGGGGTCTTTTTCTTGTGTGATTGAAGCAGGATACCAATAACAATCACAGTTAATCCAATTATAGAACTGAATAATATTTTTTCATCAAGGAAGAGCCAAATATATATTAAAGATATAAATGGAGTAAGGTAAAGTGAAGTTGAAACAATATGGGTATCAACTTTTTCAAGTGCTTTAAACCACCAAACATAAGTTACTCCATTTACTAAAACCCCATTATACAAAAGCCATAACCATATATTTGGCGAGGGGATTTTTGGCGGTGAAAAAATAAAAACTGTGATTGTTATAAAAATTAATGCTGAAAGAAAATATATGAAAGCAGAAATTGTTTTATCATAATTATGTTTTTTACCTAAAATTGAAAAGAGAGCAAAAACAAATGCTCCCGAAAGCGCAAGAAAGTCGCCAGAAAAATTAGTTAAAGCTAACGAAAAAATTTTGCCTTGTGTAACGATTATAATAATTCCAAAAAAACTAATCAAGATTGCCAAAATTTTCTTTAAAGTTACTTGTTCTTTCAAAATTACAAACGCAAGTAACAGAACCCATATTGGCCATGTGTAAGCCAAAATAAAACCTTCTTGCGCGGTAGTTAATGCAAATGCCCCATAAAGTAAAACATAGTAAAGATAAGCTCCGAGAAATCCTAAAAAAGCCATATTCAGATAATCTTTCCTAGAAATCTGTTTCATAATCTTATGTTTTTTTTGGATTAACAAAATAACTCCTAAAGCGAGGAACGAAAAGATTGTTGAATAAAAGAGCATTTGCAGATTGTTTAGCTCTACCAATATTTTTTTGGAAGCAACAGGAATTGAAGCCCAAAAAATAATACATAATGCGAGATAAATATAACCTGAAATGTTTTTGCTCTTCATAAAAAATATAATTTAAAAGAATTATATAAATGCTTTCATCTTTAACCCTGAGCTATTTACTAAATTAGCCCAACTTCTGAATTACAGATAACTTCCAATATCTGCAATTCGCATAACTCCTTGCATTAGGGTTATTTGTAATTTTTATTGCTTTATAAGTCATTGAATAACAATATGTCGTTTGGAATTAAAAATATTTCCCTTTAATACCTTTATTACTCTCTGCAAATTATCCTACCAAACTGCCTTATCTTTCTCCTCTCTCTTTCTTTTATTTATCCTTTTTTGTTACGACCTCCTGAAGATTAAATGAGTAGCCATAGTATAAGCACAGCTGCAATTCCTGTCATATAGACACCATCAAACACCCCTGCCCCACCTATGCTTGCCATCGGTGCTCCAAGCTCAGGTATCTTTTTCCAGTTTAATAGGTCTGCGCCAACAAGCGTGCCAAGCGTACCCGCTACATAAGCAATGATGAATGGATTCGTTTTCACATATATGGGATAGAGAATAGCGGCTACAACAGCGGATATCACAGGAGGGATGAATGAGGGTATGGCTATACCCATTCCCTTGACAGGCTTTGCAAATGCATGCACAACTACTGTTACTACAATAAAAGCCACTATAATTTTCACATAAGAAATGAGAGGATTGATTTCATGAGCGGGAACTGAAAAAAATAAAAGGTAGAGGGAAAAGAAAAGGGGAATTAAGGCACCGCCCACATTTATGGCGATCACCATCTTTCCAGGACCATATCTGATCTCAGGTATGCGCCATCTCACTCCGAAGAAGTATGCCTCTCTGAGATATATTATTGGCTGGATGGACTCAACCTCTTTAATTCGGATATTCACATAACTCCCAAAAAGGGAGAGTAGAAAAATTAGAAGGACAAGGTAAGGTGGGACTTCCAGAGCACGACCAAAGATTATTCCGGTGATGATTAGATAAGGTAGAAGAAATAGGGATATAAATAGGAGAAAGATGAGATAGATCGGGGACATTGACTGAAATATTATTATTTTGTTCTCTCCGTAGCTGCTCATATCATAACCTCATCCTTATTTCTTCAAAGGGTATTGAAGAGTCGGTATATATATTTGTCTATCGCTTATCCAGAATTCTTAGAAAGTTCTTTTTGTAATCTATATAATATAGAACCTTAAAGAAAGACATGTTTTCACTTATCTTTGTGACATAAGTTGGCGATTGCCATAATGAACCTTGGTTATGCCTATACGATATGTGGTTGTGGGTGCTTTCTCCAAAGGTATATATATTATGAACTCATATCCTTTGCGAGGTGATATGAATGGAAGAGGAAGGGGTTAAAGAAAATATTGAAATTGTTGTAGGCAAGGAGATGGTGGAGAAGCTCAGTGAGCTTTTAAAAGAGTTTAAAGAGCTTAAAAAGCGTGGAGTGAGCCTAGAAAAGATTGCGGAGAAGTTAGAGGGAGGGGAAATTGAGTGCGAAGTGACTTTTAGCAAACTCACGATAGACGGCTCGATAAAGATTAGGATAGTGCCTCTGAAAAAAGAATGAGTATGATGAATTTTTCCCCATTTTTCGAAAAATTTCTTGATGCTCAAAACTTCATTTTTTCTGGCTCTATTGAGATAAAAATTGCAGATACTAAAATAGAGATCTCTCGTGACAGGATAACTGTGGATATACACACCCCACATAAATTGAAAAATATACTCTCTCTTGATATCGGGGATTTTAAAAATGTGGGAAATCTTAGGGATATCTTGAAAATGCTTGATGACGCTGGAGAGATTCTCAAATCCAAGAAGAAAACATTGATATTGAAGTACAGGGGCGTGGATGTGGTGGTGATCGGGTATGGTGCATCCCCAGGGATGTTTAAGAAAAATTTTGAGATAAAAAGTAAAATTTCCCTGATGAAACTGCTTGGAGCCTATTTTTAATAATTAACCACGGTCATAATTATTCCAAGAGATATGAAAACCAACCCAACCGCTTTGCTCAAAATTTTTTCATCAATTCTATTTGCAAACTTTGCACTTCCTGTGGCGGATAGGGCAGCACTTATGCCAAGGATCAATCCTGCGAGGGGCTTTAAATTTCCATGGAGAGCATAACCAACCATACCTGAGGAGGCGGTAATCGCCATTATAATAACCGAGGTTCCTATCGCCAGATGAAGTGGAAAATTCAGAACAAAAATCAACACAAACAATATCATCAGGCCACCACCTGCCCCAAATATCCCAGTTATTATGCCAATAATAAAACCTAAGACCAGTGCAGTCAAAATTCTCTCCTTCTCATTCTTAAATTTTAACACTTTATTGATTTTCTTTGCTAATCTTTCTCTATTTATCCCTCTTTTCCATATAATAGAACCCATAACAATAAGAAAAATTCCAAAAGCTCCTCCCAATCCTGCCTCCGGTGTTTCTACGGCAAAAAAGACGCCAAACTGAGCTCCAGTAATGGAGCCTATGGCAATCCATATGCCAGATTTCAAATCTACATTTCCATGCCTGTAGTATGTGTATGCAGTGGCGATGGAGGCTATTACATCAACCATCAAACTTGTTCCTATGGAATTGTGAACTGAGAAATTTAGAAGCATGTTGAGAAGAGGTACAACCACCATTACTCCGGATGCTCCAGTTAAGCCGGTCACTATACCTGCAAATATGCCAATCACAATCATAGTGATAATCTCTACGACCATTTCTCACACCTTTTCACTCTTTTGGATCAGTTGATGGATGAGGGTGAATAAATAAAGAAGTCTTTAAGTTCAACATACTTTCCACTTTTTTCAATGTATGAAGCCCCCAGAGAAGAGCGATTAATGATGATACTATATTTGCTATAACTATTCCCAGCCATATTCCAGGAAGACCCATACCAAGAGCTATACCAAAGAAGTAGGTGAAGAGAAGCTGCATAACCACAGATCTGATTATCGTAAGTGCGAGAGAATACATACCCTTTCCAATGCCGCGAAATAGGCTGGAAGTGAACATTGCAGCTGCAGAGCTAGGAAAGAGAAAAACGATATAACGGAGGAACTCAACGATTCCAGGAGCAAGATATGAGGATTTTTCAGAATAGGTGAAGAGATATGTGAGCTGTGGTGCAAATACTCCAATGATAACTCCAGATAAAAGGCCGATAAGCGTTCCTATTTTAACAGCGTAGAGATAAGCGGTGTTCAATTTTTTTGAGTCCCTTGCACCATAGGCTGCACCCATCACAGAGGTTGCTGAGGACACCATCCCCATCAGAGGAACATTACCTATCATAACGATTCTCCACCCACCGGAGAATACTGCCATTCCGTAATCTCCTCCTGCCATTAGAACTATGGTATTGAGAAGTATCATCGTAAGAGATACAGATATCTGAGCTAAGGAGGAGGGAAATCCCACACCCAAAATTTCTCTAAGAATATCCCTTTTTGGCTTAAAGTATCTGAGCTTAAGCTGAACATATGTATCTTTCTTGAAAATGAGCCAGTATGTCATTATTATAGCTGAGAATGCAATAGATAGCATTGTAGCGATAGCTGCGCCTACAACACCCATACCAAATGAGTATATGAATATAGGATCAAGCACCATGTTCATAATTGAGCTTCCTACCATCACGTACATCGTTCTTTTTGTATCTCCTTCTCCACGCAGAATTGCGCTACCAAGGGATGAGAGAAATATTAAGGGGGTACCGAGAATTATGACCCTACCGTAATCTGCTGCCAATTGTGACACATTTTGGCCAGCACCCATCTTAAGAAATACAGTATTTAAGAATGGGAGGAGGGAGTAGCCAAGAATGGTTCCAATTAACAAACCGATTATTAAAGTATGCTCAGCCACATTACTCGCCCTTTTTCTATTCTTTGCACCTATTGCACGGGAGATGGCAGATGATCCACCAACACCTATACCCATTGCCAGGGCGGAAAAGATCATCATGAAAGGCATGAAAAGTCCTACTGCAGCCAGTGAATTCCCGCTAACCCCTGAAACCCAGATTCCATCTACAACATTGTAGAGTGTTTGGACCAAGTTACCAATCATCATAGGTATTGAAAGTTTAATTATGGCCTTCTTTGGATCACCGGTAAGAATTCTCACATTTCTTTTTATTTTTTCATTCATTTTATTCACCAAACTCCACAATAAACCTGATTCTCTTTGCACAATCTCTCAGCGTTTTCTCAATCTCCTTTTTCTCATCATTGCTAAGAGAATCTATATTTTTTATCAGGAGTTTAATGGATTCAACCATCTCATGTCCGCCCATTCTCCAAAATTCACCTATTTTACGAAGGAATTTTTTTCTCCTCTCAACCTCTTCTTTATGCTCCTCTAAATATTTTATTCCCGCAGAGGTTATCTCGTAAATCTTCTTATCTCGCGTTCCTCTCTCATATACCCTTATTAAATTTCTTTTCTCCAAAGAAAGAAGAAGAGGATAAATCAATCCCGAAGAAGGTCTCTCTATTCCATAGAGCTCCTCTATCTTCTCCCCTATACCATAACCGTGCAATCTATTGTCTCGAAGGATATCCAGAATTATGAGACTCATACCTTTCTTTCTCGTTACTTCAATCATACTATCACCTGATATGTAATTTTACGGGTGAATATACTTATATTACTTAAACTTTCTCTTTCTAAATGCTCTTTTACATAATTATGGATCAGATTGAATGTGAAAGCAGTAAGTCAACTTAAAACCAGTTAATTTTATCAGTCATTTATTAAATGGGTTTTTATGGATTTCACATCTCAAGTATTTCGTCACTTCCCATGCCATATAATGATTGATTTATGCAACAGAACACTCTCTAAAAAGTAGAACTTATTTAAAGATAATTTGAAATATTGGTTAGGCATGCCGAAAGTATGTATGATGAGATATTTCGCCCCATAAAGATAAGGGATGTGGTGGTGCAAAATCGCGCCATTTTCCCACCAATATCCACAAATTTTGCCCGTGACGATGGGCATCTATCAGAACTCTTTCTCAAGCATTACATTCGCCGTGCCCGCGGTGAAGTTGGAATGATAATCGTGGAGAACTCCTGCGTCTCATATCCGGAGGGAAAGCACGGAGCATATGAGCCACGCATCGATTCCTGGGAATTCTACGATGACTGGCGCAATTTCGCCAGGGAGTTTCAAAATTACGATTCAGTGCTCTCTGTGGAACTCACTCACGAGGGATGGAAGAAGAGGGGCGTGGGA
>JAGGTO010000035.1 GCA_021163705.1 Thermoplasmata archaeon
ATTGAGGGGTATTATTTATCCAGAATAGAGAAGGTATATCCACGAAATTTGAGGAGGAGTTAAAGAATTTACCGAAGATGAATACGGAGATATTGGCAATTGCCACATTATCTCTGCATATTATTCTCGTTGTATTTCCACCCCATATTTCAATTCTATCTTTCACCAGAATCTCCGGTGGTAAAATATCCTCCTGGTAAATCACATGAAATTTAAATGATGCCCAGGTAGTATTGCCAAGAGCATCCGTGAAGGTTATCCTTATTTCATTTGTGGAGTTTATCTGTAGCGTTACATTATATGTGTAATTCTCCTTATTTTTTTCAAGTCTCTGGTTAATCTCGTAATATTTGGTAAGGTTCCCATATTTTACTGTGATATTCCTGATGGGAACCTGATCGCTCAGCTGAAAGTTTACCCATTCTCCGTAATATGCCTCATTTTTCTCGTTTTTTATTTTGGGAGAATATTTGTCAGGGATATAAAGTGTGAAGTTCTCGCTGGCCATAGAATGACCATCGATTATAGATACTCTGAACACATGAAATCCTGTAATATAGGGAGGGAGACTTATGATCCTAGATGTCTTTTCCAGGGAAGAGTTGTCAAGAGAATAGTATATATCGCCTGTCGCATTAATTCTAATGCTTCCTCCTTTTTTAATTATTATATCTCCATTGTAGAGAGGCTCTATTTTTGCAACCTCTTCAAAGGGCACTTCTCTATACACGCTCACATTCATCTCCCTCTCTTTAAAACCATATTTTCTGAAGATAAATGTGTAATTTCCCGGGTAGGGAAGCTTAACATTTATGGGCGAATCATCTTTAAGTGAGATCTCATATCCATGGCCCAGAATTTCCAGAGTGATATTTTTTAGCTCCTTTTCTTCCAGAGAAAAAACTCTGAATTTATATGTTCTGTTTGTGAGCATAATCTGTGGACCATCCACAAAAATCGGTTTTGGCAGTATTTGAACATCTGTCCTTGCGGAATAATTGAGAAGATCATTACCCACCAAAACCTCTAAGGTATAGTTGCCTGGATAATTTGGAGCTTTAATTTTGAAGCTCAATAGCTTATTTTCTGCTATAGAAATATTTTGGATTACCTTTTTCACATTGTTCCAAGATAATGTGAGATTGCAGGTTCCCACTTCTTTACCCATGTTATTTATGAGAACAGAGACATTTATCGCATCTCCCGTGTAGGCATGGGATGTAACATTGAGCATGGCAGTGAATTTTGGATATCTTGGATCCATAAGCTTTTCAAGCATATCGTATCTCTCACTCCTGATCCTTATTATTGAAACTTCATTCTCTCCTATGCCTGCAAGTCTTCTGGCTGTTGGTAGTGAGACAAGAAGCTCATCATCTGTTGGAGAATTGCTTCTATACACCCCTGTTATATTCACTATGGCCACGGAGGATTCAAAGGCACCTATGAGTGTGAGCTCATCTCCTATTTTCACATGAAGTAACTCTTTTGCCCGATATCCGATTAATGCTCCATTCGGCTGATAGGGAATGCTTCCTTCAACTATCTCTCCCTCCTCCAGTTTTATGAGTTTCTTGAACTCCACTCCTCTTATTGTTAGAGGCAAATTATTCAGGGTTGTGAATACAAATATCTCAGGGCTCACAGTCTCTACATAGCTCATATTCTCCAGGCCATAGGCAATTTCTATATCCAGATTACTTCTAAGCGGATTTTTATCTGTGGAGGATGTTAAAATGAATATATCTCCACTTCCCATGATCTTGTCGGGCATCTGGGAGATGGATACAAGAGATATGAAAAGGGATGTGAAGAGAACAAGAAGAATAAAAACGGGAATGGTTGTTTGCCTTGTGAGTATCATGCTCCTCCCCTCAATCCTGCAAGAATATTTACCTTCACAGCCTTTCTCACCGGTCCTATGGAAGCTAGAAATGAGCCACCCACTGCAAGAAGCAAATCAATTAGGAATATGACCGGGGGGATATAAACCACAAAGTATGTGGATATGCCAAGCATTGGAATGAATGTGGTGAGGATGTAAGAGAGAACTACACCAAGCGAGAATCCCAGAAGCATTCCCGATGTGCCTATGTATATGGAGCGAAGAAGATAGAGAGATGCAATGTTTCTCTTGGAAGAACCTATTGCTTTCATAATCCCCATCTTTCTTATATTTTCCCTCACCTCCATATTCAGAAGGGTGTTGGTGAATATATAAATCACCACTATGGAGATGAGCTCTAAGAATATCAAGTCCCAGGTAATCTCTTCCACATTTTTGAAGTAGAAATCGTTGAGTTTTGTCATGCTGTGAGTTTCATATCCCTGGATTTCAAATCTCTCTTTTGTGATTATAAAGTTTACCCTGTGAGTTATGTTGTTTACCAGTGAGAAATTTGCAATTCCCCAGTACTCTGGAAATATGTCCAGGGAATTTACCCTTTTAACCTTCAACCACATGCTCCCTGAGTGCCAGGAGATCTTAACGGTGTTATTTCTCGTGGAGAAGGATTTTTCCAGGATTATCTCGTTCATTTTGCACTCATACTTACTTTCCAGAATTTTATATGGATCATAGATTCCCGCAAGGTATGTCTCTCTTCCTCCAATATTAACTTTTAGGAGAGTCACATACGCTCCTCTAACATCCTTTATATTTATCTTGCTCTTTAAAAGATCCTCGCTTGAGGATATTATATAGTATTTGGATTGAAATCTCTCTACAAGCTCCTTGTTGCTGAGCTCAAAGCTATATATTATGGAGGTTATGGATGTGATGAACATTATAACTATGGCTATGGCCACTATTGTGAGTTTTGATCGTTTATGAAGTGAGATAACATACCTCATAGGTGCAATCATTCACTGAGTAAAAAATATATAGAGATATTAACTTTACTATGCGTGAGCTATCTCAAGGCGCTGAACATACAAAAATTTTATGGTAGCCGAAAAATTCTGAGTAACCTTAGCTTCACAGTGGAAAAGGGGGAAGTTGTGATAATAGAAGGTCCATCAGGGGCTGGAAAAACCACACTTCTCAATATAATTTCAGGAATAGATTTGCCAGATGGTGGAAGG
Organism: Thermoplasmata archaeon; assembly: GCA_021163705.1. Taxonomy (GTDB): domain Archaea; phylum Thermoplasmatota; class Thermoplasmata; order Thermoplasmatales; family Aciduliprofundaceae; genus S014-41. The sequence continues at coordinate 3,085 of JAGGTO010000035.1, forward strand.
GTGCTTCTGGATGGAATGAATATAACAAGAATGAGTGAGGATGAGCGGGCAAGAGTGAGATTAAAAAAGATAGGCATAATTTTTCAGAGCAGCGCGCTTATTGAGGATTTGAATGTTATGGAGAATATAGCTCTTCCTCTTAAACTTGCAGGTAGGAAATGGAAGGAGCGTGTATTTGACCTTCTTAAATATTTTGGAATAGAGCATTTAAAATACAGTTATCCTGAATCTTTAAGTGGTGGTGAAAAGCAGAGGGTTGAAATTGCAAGGGCACTGGCAAATGAACCTGAGATTTTGATTGCGGATGAGCCAACATCCAATCTTGATGATGATAATGCCAGAAATCTTGTTGCTCTTCTGAGAAAAATAAACAGGGAGACGGGCACATCCATAATAATAGCCACCCACGATGTGAGATTGAAAAACTTGGAAGGAAAAAGATATTTGCTGAAGGAAGGTAGGCTCTATGAGAGATAAGGATATTGTTGCCCTTCTGACACTGGCATCTCTGATCCTCTACTTTCTCTCCCCACCAATTATTAAATTTATGCTCATAGCTTTTATTCTCCTCTTCTCTCCCGGATATTTTGCAATAAAGATTTATAGAGAAGTAAGCGAAGAGGAGGCACTTATTTTCTCTGTGCCTTTGAGCATTGGGATAAGTGGGATAATAGCGGTTCTCCTCTCCTCTCTTTCCCTCCTTTCCTCTCGCACCATGCTTCTTTCGGTTGGAATCATAATCTTGATTCTCTACATATTCTCCAAGCCTCTCAAAATTGAGAAAATAAAAATAAGAATGCCAGATAGAATCATTTCTGTTCTTATAATCCTGATGCTCGTGACAGCTCTTGGATGGATATATGCAGAGCAAAGTATAAACCCCATGAAGGAGGTAGATATAGCTATTGAGGAGTGGCCCCATAATGCCACCCTAAATTCCACATTGGAATTTTTGATTTATGTGAAAAACTGGAATTATGAGGCCCACGCCTTCAAGATAATTTTTTCACTTAACAATGTTACGATGGAAGAGAAAACATTCTCACTGGAAAATGGGAAAAGCATATATCTCCACTTTGAGGCATATGCTACGCATTCTGGAATAAATCTTGCATCCTTCGATTTATATGTGAATGGAGATTATTATACCAATGTGCATGTGTACTTTGAAGTGAAGAAAGCAGAGAGTTAGAGTTTTATACTTCCATATCTTATCCACTCCTATGCTTGCAAGAGGAGGTGGTGGCGATGAGCCACCACCTGGATGTGAAACTGATTTACGAAACTCTTCCTGCTCTCATAATTGCCTTGATAGCTGATACTATAGCTGGATATGTTATGAATAGGGGTATTAATGTCTTTCAGGCAATACCTGGACTTCTTATGGTCATTCCTGCACTTATTGATATGCGTGGAAATGTTTATGGGGCTTTTATAGCCAGACTGAGCTCGAAGCTTCATCTGGGAGAAATTAAGGATATACATGATGAGAGGGTGAAAATTTGGACCCACACAGCAATAGTTCTCGCCAATATTGCAGCTGTTATAGTGGGAATCATTGCTGGAATCATTGCCTGGAGTTCAACCGGAAATGCCGTGTATATCATCTTTATACCTGCAATAATTCTCACAACACATCTATTTACCACATCCATCCTATCTCCACTAACCGCCTATATAGGTGTGAAAACTCATGAAAAGGGATGGAACCCGGATAATGTGGGCGTACCTCTGCTCTCAAGTGCAGGAGATCTTGTAAGTGTTGTTTTCATAATCCTCGTGGGATATCTCCTTCTATACCTATTCCATATCCCTGCTCTTCTTTTCATCCTATTTTTTTCCGTATTAACATATGTAGTTTTGCTCTGGAGAAAAATCTTTAGGACCAAGGAGGGAAGAACAGTGTTTCTCCAGAGCATGCCTATTTTGCTGTCAGTTGCATTCTTAGAGCTCATAACTGGAGGTATGTGGGAGGCAAATAAAATTGCCATAATTCTCTTGCTTCTTCCTCCAATTCTTGAAACCCTGGGAAACATAGGTAGTGTGTTTTCATCGAGATTATCCTCTTTTATATATCTTGGCTTCATCCAACCCACTTTCATTCCTCGTGGCAAATATTTTCTCAGGGAGATTCTATCCATAGGAGCACTCAGTGCAATTATGTATTCCTTTGTCTCCATATTTGTCCTGATCATTACATGGAATATAAAAGCCGTTTTTGTAGTATGGCTCTCCGTTATCCTGTCTCTCCTCATTCTTCTCATGCTCTCCTATTATCTCACAATTGGCAGCCTGAAGATAAAACTCGATCCCGATAATGTGGTGGTTCCTGTGATCACCACATCAGCTGATATAATTGGTACCATCAGCATAATTTTTGCCTACTATCTCATCTTCTGAGGATGGTACAATTATGTCAATCCATATACAAGATAAGTTTAAAATATAGGGAGGCAATGGATAAATATGGAAGCAATAGAGCTGGAGAAAAAGATAGAACTCATATTGAACAAACTCGAGAGAATAGAGGCAATTTTGTTGATGGAGGAGGTAGAGCCTGAGAAAGACGAGCTTGAAGTAATAAAAGAGTATCTGGAGAAAAAGAAAAAGGGTGAATAAAAGTTTGAAATTACTTAATGAAGAGATGAAAGGAAGGATTAAAGAGGCGTTAAGAAAACTGGTATCTTTTCCTGATGATCTGGATGTGAAAGGTTTTTAGGGCAGCTGTAAGTGTGCCTCAACCGCTGAGATGGAAAGCTTTTTCATAAAGCTCTTCATACCTTTATGAAGGTGATTCATATGAATTTCACCGCATTCCTATTCACTCTGGGTATTGCGCTCATATTTGCCAAAATATTCAGCACACTCTGTGAAAGAGTAAAATTACCAGGGGTTCTGGGGGAGATTTTCTGGGGCATGCTTCTGGGTAACATTGTTATTTACAGCTATATTTTTGGACCAACCATATCCTCCTGGCTTCACCAATGGATTCTCATTCGAGGTCCCTCTGCCTTTGAGGGTCTTGAACCTGTGCACTATATGGCGAAACTGGGTATAATTATGCTTCTATTCATAGCGGGTCTTGATACCGACATAGAGCAGTTAAAATCCACAGGTAAAGTGGCTACAATATCCACGGTGATGGGAGTGATGTTTCCTCTTATCCTCGGATGGATTGCAGGTCTCTCATTAGGGTATGGTATGAGGGAGAGCCTCGCAATGGGGGTTCTTTTAACAGCCACAAGTATAGGTGTAACCGTGAGAACTTTGATGGAGATCAATATGCTTACTTCCGATGTAGGTGCGGCATCTCTAAGCGCAAGTGTGATGGATGATTTTTTGGGCATAGCTCTCATAATTTTTGTCACGGGTACTGGAAGCATATTGATTTTTGGGATAAACCTTGTAATATTCTTTCTGGTGGCATTAGTGGCAGCGTGGTATTACATGCCCTGGATTTCAAAATATGTGGGAAAATACATTAAGACTGAAAAAGGACTTCTCGGCATCATGATAGGAGTGATGCTTCTTTTTTCTGCATTAGCACAGTACAGTTTTGCAGCTGCCATAGAGGGTGCATATTTTGCAGGAATAACACTATCTCGTGTCCCTGAAAAAAGAATATTTTCCAACGATGTTAAGGTAATTGGTTATGGTCTTCTCATCCCCTTATTCTTTGTTTATACTGGAGCACAGCTGGATTTAGGTGTTTTCACAAATCTCCAGGCAATAGTTTTGGGCATAATCATAATAGTAATAGCCATAGCAGGTAAAGTTATTGGTCGAGGAATAGGGGCAAGAATAGGTGGATTTGATTGGCATAAATCCCTTCAGATGGGTATTGGCTCCATTCCAAGAATGGAGGTCGCCCTTGTCTCACTAACTCTTGCCATAACATCAGGTGCGGTGCCTAAAGAGCATGCACAGCTATTCATAGGTGCCACAATGCTGTTTGTAATAGTCACTACTTTGATAACTCCTCCACTTCTAAAATGGGCATTCAAGAGGGAAATAGAGGAGATGAAGATGAAAACTGCCAGCTAGATTCTCTTGAATCTTCCCAGAAGCGGTTCGTATATTTCTCCCTTCTCCTGAAGGGATATCAGGATCTCATCCAGTTTTTCTGGATCTAGTCCTGATTTCTCTAAAAGATCCTCATACGATGCACCTTTATTATCTTTGTTTAGCTCATCAATGAGCTTTAGGATCAGCTCCTCTTCCTCGCCACCTATTTCCTCCTCTTCCTCCTCTTCTACGCTGGGTAGCTCGTATCCCAGCATCTTGTATTCAGGCAGAAGATGTTTTAGGGCATCTTTGAGCATATCCATATATTTCTCCACATTTATCTTCTCGTAATATTTTATGGCTGTGATTACACCCTCGGAAATTTTCCTTGAAAATCCAAGCTCAAGAAGATTGTTAACTGTGGGCACATCCATTTTCAGAGCTTCTCGCATTGCATCTATTCTTATTTTCAATCTTCGTGCAGTGTCAAATACCCAGTAATCTCTGAGCACTTCTTTAACCACCTTCACCCTCTCTGGAACTATTGAAAGATACATGGTTTCTTCATCTGGCTTGAAAACATTGATTTTCCCTACAACCGCAAGAAACTGTGGAACCTTAACACTCTCCAGTATCTGCCTCGATTCTGGATTGAATTTTCCTGCCAAAATGTAAAATGCTCCTGTTTGGTCTGCAACCCTCGCCTTAACAATTTCATCGGTTATAAGGCGGACTTCTGTAAGCACACCTACCACAAATAACCTACTGATTTTTGCCCCCAGAGGGGTTATGACATAGCTTGGTTTTTTTGGCTCTGTGGCCTTTATGTAATGCTTGGAGGAATTATATTCAGCCGAAAAAACTCTCCATGCAGGCTCTCTAGGCATATTTTACCACCCCAGATCTTCAAGCATACCTTCTGCCTTTTTTGCAATATCATCAACATCCAAAAATTCAAAGTCTCTTACAAGCATGGTTAATCCATATTTCTCCTTACTTAGAACATTGCCCCTTACTCTCATTGGCACCGCTATAAGTTTTTCTTCAATCATCTCTCTTATAACCATTGGATTTCCAAAATTCTCCTGGACAATTCTCAGGGCATCATCCACCGTTATCCCCAATATTCTTTCAGTCTGCTCACGATTGAATATGCACATCATCGCTCCTGTACCATCATCCAGGATTGCTTTTATTCTCATATCCGGAACGGGTATTACCTTTCCGTGCTCTGGACAATTACTGCTAGTAAGCACCCTTCCACATTCCGGGCATCGGTAAATGAGACCACTTCCCTTCTTCACATCTATTATTACGCCTTCCACTAAAACATTGTAGCCTCCTTTTCCCTCCAAACTTTCAATGGTCACAGGTATCTCCCTTATTTCCATCTCAATATTCACGGGAGTTATGGTGGCTCGGGGGTCAAATACCAGCTGGGGCATGCCCCTGAAACTTCTCACATATGCTCCTGAGATTTTTAGGGTATCTCCTTTTTTCACCTCTACATCCCAGGAGGTGAAGGGTATCTCTCCTGTGTCATCCCCTATTATTCCATCAAAGACCTTTCTGGGCACACCATCAACAGTTACCTCTTTTTCCTGCACATCTAGTATTTTGGCCACTACTTCCACCAGACCCATGCGAGGATACAGCTCAATAATCTTCCTGGGAGATATGCTGAGTTTCACATTCACAGCATCCGGCGGCAAAAGGGAAACCCTGGTATTAGTACCTATGACAAGCTGTGGTGAGCCCTGCCACTCCTTCGTGTATGCATTTTTTATCTCCACGCAATCTCCCTTCCTTAGTTCAATTTCAAGTCTCCACGCTGTGAATGGAATCGTTCCTGTCTCATCCCCCAGTATACCATAAAACATTTTTCTTCGTATACCATCAATCTCATATTCCCGTGAGTTTATACTTATGACCTTTGCTTTTAAATCAACTCTCCCTTCCCCTATTTCCAATTCGCTTATTTTCTTCTCGTTTCCCACCAGTTTATTGGGATCTCCTCCAAGCTTGGATACTATGCTTCTCTTTGCCTCCGCGATGGGAATTTTAAAGTTCACGATCCAGTTACGCAACTCCCTTGCAATCACATCCCTATCAACTTTACCTCCCAATGCCCTGTAGATATCCTCTATATGCTTTTCCATATCATCCATAAATCTCTCACCTTCCTTTTTTTCAATTGAGAACAACTATAAAAGGGTATTGGTCTCTACTGGTCACCCTTCAGAGCTTTTCCATACCCGCCTCCACCAGGGGTCATTATTACAATTTCATCTCCCTTCTTGAGAGATATCGTGGCTTTGGACCCAAGTATCTTTCTCTTTCCCTCTGAGATCACCAAATTGACTCCACATTTTCCATTCTCTCCGCCCTTTGCACCTCTTGGCTCAATTTTTCTTCTCTCACTTATTATTGTAAGCACACAGTCTTCAAGAACCTTATATCTTTTCACTATCCCGTTACCTCCCCTGTATTTTCCTTTTCCGCCAGAATTTTCCCTTATCCTGTATTCCATGCATAGAAGAGGGTAAGATGCTTCTATTACTTCCACGGGAGTGTTTTTTGTATTAGTCATATACACATGTATTCCATCCTCGCCAACATAATTTTTCCACGCTCCAGCTCCACCACCTAAAGTTTCATAGTATGTGAAATTTTCATTGCCTATGGCAATATTGTTCATGCTCCCGTGGGATTGTGCAGGAAGGTCCATTACCTCAGAAAATGCAAGCAACAAAGTATCCACAATTCTCTGCGATGTTTCAACATTTCCAGCTACCACGGGATATCCCCTGGGAGGATTCAGGATGGAGCCCTCAGGCACCTTTATATCAAATAATTTGTAAAATTCTGCATTTACAGGGATATCTCCCCCAAGGAGTGTGCGAAAGAAAAAGTATACGGATGATAGGGTAACAGCGAGAGGAGCATTTATATTCTCTCTTATGGCAGGAGATGTGCCTGCAAAGTCCACATATATCTTATCTCCAACTCTAGCACGAACCTTTATCTTGATAAGAGAATCACCAACTTCAAGATAATCCTCGGCAGAGACTTCCACCTCTGGAATTCGTGACATTCTATGCCTCATGATTCTAACTGTGTAATTTCTCAACTCTTCAACAAATTCTTCAAATTTTTCCAGGCCGTATTCACCCACAAATTCTCTCAGTTTTCTATCTCCAAAATCGTTTGTTCCAATCTGAGCTGTGAGGTCCCCTCTCCTCTCCCTCGGTGTTCTTGTATTGGATAAAATAAAATTTAGGATATTCTCATCTATCTTACCCCTTCTCACAATTTTTACAGGTGGAATTATGAGACCTTCCTGGTATATGCTTGTGGAGCTTCCGGGCATGGAACCTGGAGTTATGCCTCCAATATCAGCATGATGTGCCCTGTTCGCCACAAAACCTATAAGCCTTCCTTTAAAATATACAGGCTTATAAAGAGTAATATCAGGAAGATGTGTACCACCCATATTCGGATCGTTAAGTGTTATCTGATCCCCCTCCTCAAAATCCTCAATGTATTGAAGAGGAATATGGAGAGAGCCAAGATGCACAGGTATATGCTCTGCCTGTGCCACAAGCTCCTTTGTCCATAAAAACACTGCACAGGAAGCATCCATTCTCTCTCTAATGTTGGGAGAGTAGGAGCTTCTCTGAAGGATCACACCCATCTGCTCCGCAATTGAAATTAGTTTTTTATGGAGGATCTCAAATTCAACAGGATTCATTTTATCCTCTCCATTAATATGGCTCCATATTCATTCTTCCTTGCATACCAACCTTCCTCCACTAACACAGTTGCTGTATCTTCCTCGATTATGCATGGTCCCTCACACTCACTGAACCTCCTCTCTTCATATACGGGTATTTTCTCTTCAAATCTGTAAACTCTCTTCTCCTTTATCCTGTTCTCTCCAATTTTCACTTTGGGTATTTTGAGAGCTTTATATGCTGTGGCAACAAGCTCTATATTTACAATTTCAATTTCTTCATCCATGGTAAATCCAAAAATGTTCCTGTGGAGCATCTCAAATTCTTTTTGAGGATTTTCACAGAGAGGCACTGAAATTTCATGTCCTTGCCCTCTGTATCTCATCTGAAGAGATATCCTTAAATCATAGTTGTTGAATATTCTCCTCACTTTTTTTCTGAACTTATCTATGATGGAAGGTAATAATTTCAATCCTCTCTCTACATCGCTTAAGATTGTTATGGTGGAATCATATCTTAGAGGAGATAGCAGGATTCCTAGGGAGGAGAATGCACCTGCCATTGGAGGCACCACAATTTTTTCTATGCCAACCATCTCTGCAAGGGAGCAAGCATGCATTGGTCCTGCACCTCCAAAGGATAAAAGCACGAAGTTTCTTGGATCAAAGCCACGGGATAGAGTTATTTTCTTTATTGCAAGAGCCATATTATTGTTTACTATTTTTCGCACACCCTCTGAAATTTCTTGAGGAGAGAGCCCTATTCTATCTCCCAACCTCTTCGCTGCATTTTCTGCGAGTCTTTTATCTAACTTTACCCCAGAGATCTCATCTCCTAGAATTCCGAGGATGAAATTTGCATCTGTAACTGTAAACTCCTTGCCTCCACGGGCATAGCAGGCAGGACCTGGGTCTGCACCTGCACTCTGGGGGCCTACCTTTAAGGATAAGCCATCATCAAGCCAGGCAATGCTTCCTCCTCCAGCACCTATACTGATAATATCCATGGAAGTCACCCTGATGGGTATTCCATCAACATCTATTTGAGAGGTATAAAGAGGTTTTCCCTTCACAATCATCCCGATGTCTGCAGATGTACCCCCCATATCGTAGGTTATCACATTCTCGAGCTTCATCAAATGTGCAAAATACTCTGAGGCTGCAACACCACCTGCAGGCCCTGACATGAGGGTGTTTATACCCTTGAGATATCTTGGCACTATCTTTCCTCCATTGGATTGCATCACATAGAAATTCTCACTTATTTGCGAAAGAGCATCCAGGTATTTTTTAACGATCGGATATATATATGCCTCTACTATGGTTGTTGATTCTCTCTCATATTCTCTAATCTCTCTTCTGACCTCATGGCTGGTGAATACATACGGAATATATTCTTCGGCAATTTTCTTTGCTTTAATTTCATGCTCGGGATTTGCGTAGGAATGGAGAAAAACGATGGCTGCAGCCTTACATCTCACCTTCTCTATTTTCTCTCTCAGCTCATTCTCATCAAGCTCTTTTAAAATCTTTCCCTTGTGAGAAATTCTCTCATCAACCTCAATAACTTTTTTCACAGGTAGCTTCTCTCTAGTAGGTATGAAGGAATAAATCTCTTTCCTGTTCTGCCTTCCTATCCTGTAGAGACTCCCAAAACCCTTTGTGGTTATAAGAAGAACATCCACACCCTTTCTCTCTATTAAGGCATTGATGCCCACTGTAGAGCCGTGATGAAACTCATCAGCATGGGGAATCTCTTTCTTTATGCCCTCCTCCAAATTTTTCGAATTCAATCTCTTGAAGGCCTTTAACCCATTTGAATCCATTATTATGTAATCAGTGAATGTTCCTCCTATATCTGTGGAAACTATCACAGGATGGAAATTAAATCTCTCTATTAATTCTTTTTGCAGCAAAATTGTTTTGGTGGAGTATAGAAATCATTTTGCAGAAGAGCAGTAAGGAAGAGAGAAATCAATAGGATGGAAATAAAGATGACAAATTCAAAGAGCCATCCATTTCTCCAGATGTATGCAAGGGAAAGGGCAAGGGAAATTCTTGTTTTAGCATTTTTTTACCAGGAGGATTTAAAAAATGTGATAGAGCAGGTTCTCTTAAATGTTCATCTTTCTATTGTTAATAACCCAAAATGATGGGTATAGAAACATTTTTATCAGGCAAAAAATATCTAAAGATGAAAAATTTTAAAAAACTATAAGATTGTCAAAAGTTTTTTATTGTATGATATTATAACTATCTTTAATGATAATCTATGAAAGAGATAAAAATAGTATATATCATAATCATATGCAAGGAGAAATGATGGGTGGAATCCAAAAGGATGGTGGGGGAATATTCTTGAGGTGAGGAGATGAAAAGGATGTTGAGATGTATAATCGGTACATTTACAGTAGCTACGGTGTTTGGAAAGCCAGAGCAAAATGAGAGGAGGTGTGAAAGATGAGCAAGGGAATGAAGGCTTTGCTTCTGAGCATAGTTGCAGTGATTGTAGTGGCAATTCTCATAGCAGCATACTTTGCTTCGCAGCCGAAGGTGAAGTGGTGGAAACCGGAAAAACCCTTAGAGAAGCCGCAAATAGATTTTTCGAAGTTGAACAGCACAGTGGTATTTCTCAGGACAACGAAGGATAATAAATCGATGAATCTTCATGGAGGCGCTGAGAATAGAGATGCGTATTTTGATGTTTATCTATATTCTACTCTTAAAGGCTATTTCTATGATCCAGAAGGTTACGATATCCTCAAAGCAAATCTTACCGCCTATGCAGAACGCCTGAGCGGGGATTACATACTGCAGAAGTTGGTAATAAGTTATCAGTATGGAAGCGAGAAAGAATATGAATACAC
>JAGGTO010000037.1 GCA_021163705.1 Thermoplasmata archaeon
ACCTTCATGTTTATATTTATGAAGATGGACAGTATTATATTAATTATTATACTAATGAAACAGTGGGTTCAGATTTATATCCAGTTACATTTGTAGTTCTGAATAAAACAGATCCAGCAAATATAACATATACTTGGCATCTAAAAGCAAATGATACAGGAGAAGAATGGAATGGGACATTAGATACATATAAGCTCAGATTGTTCCTTTCTTCGAATATTAGTAATGACTGGATATACTGGGTAACCTACAAAAATGAAGATTTGAATAAGGTGTATGTTCACATTTCTTCTACAGGTGTAAATAATCCTGTAAGCCCATCCAGCAAAGAGATATCTATAAATAGAATTTTAGACCTCAAACCTGGGATTAACACATATCATATTTTCTATCTTCTCGATAGATCAGAGAATCTCAGTTTTACTCAAATAAAAATACACATTCAGGGGCAAGATGGATTATACTATTATGGCATTGAGAAAAAGAACGCAAATCTTGAATTCTCCGCAGATTTATTTGGTGATTACAAACCTTATTATTACCATACCTCAGCGTTATTCTTTACCGCTTTAGGCTATACAAATTATACATTTGTGAATATAACAGTGCCTGGGATTGAGGTGCCAATTATCCACTACAAAAAAGTGTATGTTTACAGCATCCTTGATATTCCCTTATATGTGGGAGCTTTACTCACAGGTGGAATTGGTGCCGTTGCATTTCTCACAATTGCCAATTTGTTCTTTCCCCAGGAGGTTTACAATGCCATAATTCATCCTTTAGTGGAAGGCGCTAAATTCCTTATAAATACAGTTATGCATTACGCTAAAAAGGGAATAGCAATTATAGCACCTTACATCAAGCAATTTGTGCATGTTGCCATATCGGCATTTGAATGGTTTGGTTATTGGCTTTCAAATTTCCTAGTATTCTTTTTTAATTTAATGGCTTATGGCATATTTCTCTGGCCCTGGATAGTGTTTGCACGGGGACTGATAGCGTTACAGGAGCAGGGCGTGGATGCAATGCTCGATTATTTCTCATCATATGTTGATAGGGTTACAAGTGTAATGAGTAAACTAATCGGCAGGAGGTGGGTGAGACGAGCCTGAATGATATTGTGCCAGTGTTCAATCTCTTCTTCTCTTATATATTGCCTTCAATCCTCCTCCTATTGTTTATTGCTATACTCTACAAGTTGATACAGAAATTCGCAGAGAAGATTAGAAAGCTGATATCCTTTGCACACCAGGATAGCAAAAAGAGCAGGTTCTCACTTGCGGTAAATACATTCTATGATTTTGTTGATTTCATCTTTATGGATTGCATGGTTGCATTTGTCATTGTTATTCCAATGATACTGATGATCATAAACTTCATTTCTCAAAACTCAATTTTCATGCTACAGCATTTTTGGGATTACACTTATCCAGCGCTCACCGTGATTATGGTCATAACTTCACTGAAGATTTGGACAAATGTAATAAGAAGGATACGGGAGGTGTTCTCTTGAACGGCTATGATGTTGCCATATTTGCGATGCTGGGATTCTCAATTACTGGCCTGATGCTTGATATGTTCATCAGGCTGTATGTAAAGTTGAGAAAAACTCTTCAAGCAGAAATAAAGCAAATCGGGAGGTGATATAAACGGTGCTGGAAGGAATAGTTGATGCCATTGCGGAGATGGGAGCCCAGATGATTGTGAATGATATGGAGAAAAAGAAGCGAAAGAAACCTCGCAAGAGCTCCAGGACCAGGAAGAAGAAATCCTCGTCCAGGAGAAGAAGAAGGAGGTGATAAATGTGGCAAGAAGGAGAAGAAGTAGGAGATCTATAAAACAAGATAGGGCAAGAAGAAGTAAACAGCCATGGGAACGTGGAAGAGGTGCACCAAAAAAGGGCAATCCAAGATACAAACCGGTAATTGTGACAGACAAGAATGGGCACAGAAGGAAAGTCTATAAACTCAGATCTTAGAGGAGATAAATATGGCTAAGAAAGGAAGCCATCGCAAGAGCCCAAAGGCCCTGCATTTCAAGAGCAAGAAGAACTATCAGAAGTGGCTGGCCTATAACTACATTCATAACAAAAAGCAGATGGGCGAGCCTCCACATAAAGAAATCTATATCAGAGGAAAGAAGCATCCGGTAAATCACTCCAGGAAGTCATCTCATAAGAGATCTTCACGAAAAAGACGCTGACACCCCCTCCCTTTCTTTTTTTGCACAGAAACCCAGGATTTTACAGCAAAAAATAGCAATCCGTGAGGACGATTTTCAAAGCTCTTGGGGAGTCCATAATCTTTCAATATCTAACTCTAATTTCTCTAACTTTCTTTTTTCTTCTACCACCTTTTCCATGGAGAACTACTACTTTTGCACCCTCTTCCTCATAATATTCGATATATCTTCTAAGAGTTTCTGGATGCAGGTCTCCAACATCGAGAATAATCATTGCCACATATGGTGTATGTTTTTTGTAATCTTTAATTTCTCTTACGCCTTTGTCCATTGTATTAGGATTATCTGCATACTTCAATTCCAATGCATATTTTCCATTTATCAAAATATCTGCTCTCCAATCAACCTTTTGAATAATTTCAAAATCAGGAAATTTGGCATTCAAAAAGCCAATAAGAATATTTTGAAATTCTCTCTCATCAGTAATTTTTCTCATATTTCTTATTACTCTATCATAATTCTCAATCTCTCTCAATATTATTTCAAAGGTTTCATCATAATAACTTCTCTTAGAAGAAACTTCTGAAGAATGACCATAATTTTTTATTTGGGGCGATTCAAACTCCTCAGATTCAACTTCAATCTCCTCAACACCATGTTTCCTGTCTTCCTCCTTACTTTCTTTACTCACTCCATACTGTCTTTCAATAGCTTCCATCTCTCTTATATATTCGTCCATTATATCCTTAATCGGAATATTATGTTTCTTTGCCCACTGAATTACTGTTTTAAGCTTGAAATGATGGTAAGCATAGTCCACATAATCAGATTTTTTATAATACCCTCTTTCGGGAAGTTCAGGGCCAGAAAGATGATATTCTTTTATCATTCTTTTTAATTGATTCTTTTTGAAGCGATCCAGGATTCTTCTCTCAACCCTATTTTGGAGATTCTTCTTTTTAATAGATGCTGCAGTCCATTTCCCAGTTTTGACTATAGCACCACCTACCGCTTTGCCCATCTTCTTCCATATCCCCATTTTTCAAACCCCCTACCAATACTTATCCACATACTTCTGATATTTTTTAGGCAACTTGAAACCGTTTTCATCTATCCAGTTATGAATGAAATCTGACAAATCAGGATCTGCAAACATATACTCTATGTGATAGCAATCGACATCCTCATGAAGGTCACACCAGAAATAAATTTCATCCCCCCGGGGTCGGGCGTATATGTTTGCTATACGCTTCTCCCCCATGTGTACATCCATTACTGTAATGTGATCTTTGTAAATATTTATGTGAATAAGCCCCCGCATATTTTTAAATCTCTCCAGTTCCTCAGGAGAGAGCTTGGAAATTTGCTCTGCTCTTTTTAACTGTTCAGCTACTGCTCTACCTTTTTCAGTGAGAGAGACAAATATCATTTTTCTACCAAGAACTTTTTCTTCAATTTTTACAAGCCCATCTTTTTCCATATCAGAAATAGTATTCTTTAAGGCGTAATAGCTACTGGCAATGTCTAAGAATTTTGTTATGGGAATGCTTTCTCGTTCATTTAACAAACGTATTAGGATTGATTTTGCGTACTTGTTATCTAAACTGGGAAATCCATTCACCTTTGACAATTGTAAAAGAGAATGATTAATTTTTGCATTATTTAACTTTGCAAATTGGCAAAGAGAAACATTTATATACATGGAATGCCATTATGTTATTGCCAATTTGAAAAATGAAATAGGTGAGTAATATGGGTATAGCTGTACAAATGAGAAAGGATGGCAGAATAGTAATCCCACAGGCCTATAGGCAGCTCTATAACCTTCATGAGGGAGACATCTTAGAGATCGAAGTTTTGCGAATCAAGCGCCAGGATGGGATGGTGATTGATTTCTCACAGCAGGCCCAGGAGGCGGTGGCTAATGGACAGTAATCAGATCGTGCCTGAGGCGGTTATACGGAACATCATAGATGACATCTTTGTGAACGAAGTAGACCATCGCCCGGATCTGATGTATGTGGAGTATGAAACCGTGCAGGCGATTGTAAGGCTCACAATACAGCGCCTGGAGAAGCTTGAAATTTTCGATAAGGAGAAGATTGAGAACCTGAAGATTGAGATTTTTGTACCAGTTCCAAAGAAGGATGAGGAGGTAGATTAAAATGGGAGAGAAGGAAGATTTGGAGAGGGAGATTTTGGATCTTGAGGTAGAGATTGCAGAGCTCAATGAAGAGCTAAGAGAGAAGAAGAAAGAGCTCAGGGAACTTGTTGAGCAGTATAGGGAGATTGTGGAAGTAGAGCGTGATGAGAGGCAGACTAAGCTGGAGGTGGAAGCGTGAGTGACATCTATAAGCGTTTAGTAATCATAGATGAGCTTGCAGAGAAAATTAACAACGAAATTGCAGCAATGGGCGATACTGGAAATGTGATAAATCAATATGAAATAAGGTTTTATGAAGATGACAGAGGACGGCAAGTTGGCATAAAGTTCTTTTTCAACGAAGACGCTAAGCCGATAACACAGTTATCTATACTCGAAAATATCAAAAATGCAACAGGTGCGGATGATATTTTCTTTGATGTGGATGAAGGGCAGTATATCACTGCCGTGGAGTTATTTTTCGAGGAGGCTGATGCGCAATGAAGGAGGATACAAAGAAATTTTTGAGAGCATTTTTTGAGGTTTACAAAGAGTTCAGTGATTTATATGTAGAAACATCAGGAGGTTGGTCAGATAATGAGAGCTTTTCAGAGCTTTTCCAGACCGCTTGGAACGACAGCATACTTGGTGAAATGCTGAGAGAGGAAGTCCTGGAGAGATATCGTCAGCTTATGCATGCTGAGCAGGTGAAGAAGGAAATCCAGGAAGAGGCCGAAGCGGGGGAGGCGATGATAATATGAATTTTATAAAAACCGACTTTGTGATCCCCATAGGGGGTTCAGAAAAAATAAAAATATAAAAAAGGAGGTGATAAAAAATGCAAGAAGTTGAGAAAATATATATGGAAATAAGTGGCGAAGCTTTAGATCTCTGGGACGACAACGGTCAATGGGATATAAGAATTGGTGGGATACGAATACAAGGAGATATCGTGGTTACAGAAGAGAATAACAGAGCAATTATCACAGCGAAGGATGAGAAGGAAAAATTGTATGTGGAAATCGGCGAGGATGGCTATTTGCTAATAACTGCAAAAACAAAAAAGGAGAAATGAAATGAAGAGGCCGAAGCGGGGGAGGCGATGATAATATGAGCTGCACAAGATGCAAACATCTCTGGGTTGGGCATTATGGAGGAATGTTCTGCAAAAAGAGAAACATTGGAATGACTGGAGGACTTTCATTTCATTCTGATGACCCAGACTGCCACATTGGGGATTGTCCCCTCTGGGAGAACTGTCCTTTTTATGAACCGGAGGAGATGGCATGACCCCTCGCAGCCTGGCAAAGGAGATAGCGGCGGACATCGAGGAACGCCTTGCGGAATACCTTCAGGAGCGAGAGGTAGAGCTGGAAGAGAGAGTTAAGGCAGGCGTGGAAATGACGCAGACATGGGGCGGATACGAGATTACAATCGCAGGACACAGGATAATAGCGGAGCACGATTCAAGTATGCACCGCTGGAGATTCAGACTCCTGGAGAGAGATTATGAGGAGTTCTTCAACATCAGCGAAAAGAAGGGCCAGGCGATTATGGACTTCCTGTGTGCACTCTCCGAGGCGATAAATCCTTCGGTTGCAGCTGCGGTCCAGGGCGAAGAAAATTTAGCAGAGGACCAGGACGAAGATTCTTTCGTTTCAGCTGAGCAGGATCCTGTTATCCAGGGCGATGATTCTTTCGTGGGTGATGGAGATGACCTCACATCACGCTAACCCCACCCACTTTCTCTCTTTTTATCCAGGTCCCACACCGGCATCGTGGCCAGGTGGGGCACTATGAAATGGGAAGAAATGGAGGAAGAATTTAAACTCATAAAATCGACAAAGAACAATCCCAAAACCATAAAGAGTTATGAGAAGGCATTCAGAAAATTTAAGGTATATTGGGAAGAGACACACCCAGGAGCTCCTCTACCAGATCCCAAGGAATTCACAATGAAGGATATGGCAATGTATACATTATGGTTAAAGAGCAAATATCAAGCGAATTATGTAGAGAAGTTATATTCAAATCTTCTACAATTCTTTGAATTTTGCGGGAATCCAGATGTATATAGAATGAAAGAGTTAAGGCCCAAAAGAGAGAAAAAACCAAGGGTTTATTATTCACTCAAGGAGGTAAGAGAGCTTTTGGATCTCTATGATGAATCTTCATTCACTAATTTAATGTTGAAGACATTGATTCATATAATTGCCCTTACTGGAATGAGGGCCTTTGAAGCAGAGAACTTAAAATGGTCACAAGTAGATCTCAGAGAGAATTATTTCACTCTAAAGGGCAAAGGAGGGAAATGGAGGAAGGTTATAATTCCACAACCTTTAAGAGAATTACTTACCAGATACAAGAAGGCTTGGGATGGGTATAAGAGTTTTGCTGAGGCTATGGGTTGGTCTATACCTGGAGGAGATTCATTATTTTTCCGTATAGATGAGAATGGTAGGCCTTGGCCGGGAACGGATAGGGTATTTTATAATCGGATAAGGAGAAAAGCAGGAAAGATAGGTATCCATTTCAATTTTAAGAAATTCAGGGCCACACTTATAAAATTGATTCATGAACTAAATCAACCTTCTGAGATTGCGGCCCTAATTGCGGGGCATTCAGATATTAAAACTACAATAGATTTCTATCACGAGTTAGAGATTGAGGTAGCAAGGCCCATAGCTGAGGAGGTAGTAAATCTTATTTTAGGGAGGGATAATGATGAGGGTCGGACATCTTCGCATGAGTGAAGTTCCCCCGGCGGGCCCGCTACGAAGGGGCACCTACGAGGAGACACCTACGGCAACGCCTTTCCTAACGGAAAGGCTTGCTCGCATCTTACGATGCTCGTTTCTCCCTCTACCCTCTTCCCTTAAGAAGGGAGCTTCGCCCCCTTTCTAAACCCCCACTTTTTCTTTCCGGGTAAAGCCGCTTTCTTTCTAAGAAAGGGGCTTTGTTTGGGGGTAAAGCACCTTTTTTAAAGGGGCTTCCCTTAAAAAATAACAGCGCCGGGGGAGGGATTTGAACCCTCGTGCCCCTTAACGGAGCACAGGCTCTCCAGGCCTGCGCCTTACCACTCGGCAACCCCGGCCATTTGGGGGTTAATTTTCTTCTTTTATTTTATATTTGTGCATCATTCTTCCAATCTTAGCTTAACAAAGTTTAAGTACTCTAATAAAATAACCCTATGGTGGGTAGATGTTATCTAAAAGGCTTTTCTCCCTGATAGCAGTGGTAATGCTGATATTGCTGGTGCCCAATTTCCCATCCAGTGCAGCTTCCAATGAGAAATCTTTCACGCCTGAATTTTTCTCCTTTGATCATTATCCCAGCTATGAAGAGATGAATGCCACTATCCACAGAATGGCTGAAAATTACAGCAGCATAATGAAAGTATTTTCCATAGGTAAAACCTGGGGATGGGATCCCATCACCAACAGTTATGACTCTCCCAGGAATATTTGGACCATAAAAATTTCGGATAATGTGGATAAAGATGAGAATGATACAGAGCCCAGTATTCTAATTACATGGCACCATGCAAGAGAGTGGATAGGTCCGGCTTTCAATCTTTATCTTGCAGAGCATCTTGTGGAAGAATACCACACAAATGATACAATTCACTGGCTCGTTGATCATTATGAAATCTATATAATCCCCATGGCAAACGCAGATGGATATGTGGAGGATGGAAATGGAAATATGAGCAATTTAACAGGTCAGAGTACAGGAGGATGGAGAAAGAATTGTAGAGATAACAATGGCAATGGTAAGCTTGATGTGATCGATAAATGGGATGCAGAAGGCGAGGGAGTGGATCCTGAAAGAAACTGGGACTGGCACTGGAGTGAGGGAGATGCAAATCCAAACTCTCCTACCTATCATGGGCCCCATCCATTCAGTGAGCCCGTGACGAAGGCGGAGAGAGACCTCATAATTTCCAAGGATATAGATTCTTTTGTTGTTATCCACAGTTTCAGCGCAGCAATTCTCTTACCCTGGTTTTACACATCCATAGCGTCATCTCATAGGGACTTCTATTACTCCTTAGGGAAATATATGGCAGAGCGCACAATGCTCGATGGAAATCCAGCACGGCATTTCAGCTATGGACAACCTTATCAAGTTATAGGATACAACGCTCCGGGTGGTAGCTCAGACTGGGTATATGGAAAACTTAACAAGATGGCTATCGCTGTTGAAATGGAACCTCTTTATGGAAACTTCTTTCTCCAGGATGGTTTTCATGCTAAGCCAGATAAGATTGTGACCTATTGCAAGGATTTTTACGAGGCCATGATATATTTCCTGGAAGTGAGTAACACAAAACTCAAGCCAAAAGATGAAGCTATGGATCAGCCAAGTCCATATGTGATATGGGGCCATGTTAAGGATAATCAGGGAAATCCAATATCCGGGGCAAGAGTTGAAATAAAAAATGAGGATAATGGGGATTCAATATATGCATACACCGACGAGAACGGTTTTTACATGCTCAACTTAGCAACATTACACCATAGATATAACTCTACCACGAACTTCACCCTGATCGCTGGTGGAGAAACCCATAATTTCAGGGCAAATGGTAGCGGGAGGTTGCATATTGAAATAACCACCCCATATGTTCCAGAAATGAGTTATATAATCGTTCCTATCCTATGCATACTGATTGCCATCGAAATACGCCTGCGGAAACAGTAACACCTTTATATCAATTTTTCATATTCTTTACTATGATTCAGCGATTTGGGGTCTCAATTGATGATACTCTTTTAGAAAAGTTTGATAGGTTCATTGAAAAAAGAGGATATGTGAGCAGATCTGAAGCTATTCGAGATTTAATTCGCGATGCTTTGATAGAGAGCAGTATTGAAGAAAATCCTAGAAGCGAAGTTTTTGGCACCATAACCATGATTTATGATCATGAGGTGAGGGGAATAACGGAAAAGATTACGCATCTTCAGCATCAATACATTGGAGAAATTCGTTCTGCAGTGCATGTGCATGTCGATGAAAGAAATTGCCTGGAAGTTGTTATATTTCATGGAAAGGCAAAAAAGATGAAAGAATTGGTGGATAAGCTCTCTGCAATGAAAGGAGTAAAGAATGTACGCTTTGTTTTCACGAAAGTTGAGCCTTAGTTCTCCATTTACCCTTTGGATCACTTATTATGAGTGATGCAAGCCATATCAAAAGGGCAACTGCTGCAAGTACAAATCCGAGTATAAGTGCGTCAGCACTAATTTCCAGAAATTCTCCATCTTCTATATATCCCATGAGGTGATCCGCAAAGACCATTATCACTGTTCCCCAGGATATGAGGGCAAGTAAAGATAGCTTGTATTCCTGGCTTTTGTCACTAATGTACCAGGCAAGAGTGGAAAAAATGGCCATAAAAAGTATTACTATGAACCACATGGGCATCCCCCATTCATGTTTTTACCTTCATTTTCACCGTTTTGGGCGAAATAGATGCTATAGCAACCATAATTCCCCAGGCTAATGTTACAAGTACACTCATTAATATCCCATGGGTCGCCATTTCATGTAGCATTGTTGCAGTATCGGCAGGATTTGCCATAGCTGTCAGAAACGGTGGCCAGGGAACTACCTCGCCATGCCAGATGTGCTCTATGGCCAAAAGTGCTACACCACCCCACAGCAATGTATTCAACCACTTAAGCTTCAATTTTTCTGCTCTTTCTCTCCCAATCAATTTCGCCAGGAGCAGTGTTACCGAACCTTCTATTCCGGGAACCAGAAAGCATGCCATATTCTCACCTCACCCCCTTTATGCTGTGTTACTATAAAAATATTTTGTGTTAAAAAATAGCAAAATTTTTTATAAAGTGACACAATTAGCTGAGAAATGCTATGAAAACTCCTGCAGCTATGGCAGAGCCTATTACTCCTGCGACATTGGGTCCCATAGCATGCATTAGCAAGAAATTTCTCGGATTCTCTTTTGCACCCATCTTTTGAACAACTCTTGCACTCATGGGCACAGCGCTTACTCCTGCCGCACCTATCATCGGATTTATTCTTCCATGGGAGAGCACATAGAATAATTTGCCTAAAAGAACTCCTCCAGCGGTGGCGGTGGCAAATGCAAC
>JAGGTO010000022.1 GCA_021163705.1 Thermoplasmata archaeon
AGGTTAATGTGGAGAAAGCCAGGGAGATGGGTGTGGATGTCATAAGAAGAATCACAGGGGGTGGGGCTGTATATCACAAATATGAGCTCACCTATTCCATAGTCATGCCCCCTCCTCCTGGAAAGATACTGGAATCTTACAGAATAATTGAGAAAGGGATTGTCGAAGCTCTTAATATAATTGGTGTGAAGGCGGAGATGAGTGGGATAAACGATATAATTGTGGAGGGAAAGAAGATATCAGGCAATGCGCAAACCCGCAAATACGGGGGCATGCTTCAGCACGGAACAATCCTCATGGATGTGGATGTGGACGAGATGTTCTCTCTTTTGAAAGTGCCCCAGGAGAAGACGAGGGATAAAATAATAAAGAGTGTGAAGGAGAGAGTTACATCCCTTCATAACATTGGCAAAAAGGTAAATTTTGAAGAGCTGCAAAAATTCATGGCAGAGGGTTTTGCCAAGGCCCTCAATGCCCATCTTTATGAGGAGAATTTATCTCAGAAGGTACTCTCCTATGCAAAGCATCTGGAGGTGAATAAGTATGCAACAAGGGAGTGGAATTTCAAGAGGTAAAGCAGTATTCAAAAGCGGAAAACTGATCAAGATAGATGCCGTGTTCAATGGAGAGCGAATAGAGAGAATAAAAATTACGGGAGATTTCTTCCTTCATCCGGAGGAGAAGATAGAGGAGCTAGAAAATGCTCTATTGGGGGTTGAATTGAAAGATGTTGAAAAGGTGACGGCGAGGGTATTGAAGAATGCGGAGTATGTGGGAATTGATGTATCATCCATAGCTAAAACGGTGGAAGAAGCATGGAAGAGAAGGCAATTGATTACTTCCGAAAATACGAGTCAATAATTCCAGATTTTGAGAGGTTCTTAGCTTCTCTCTTAACTCCCCAACCCTACTGGTTGAGGGTGAATACCTTAAAGATATCTACACAAAAATTAATAGAGAGACTTTTGCAAAAGGGCTTTGTTTTAGAGCAATTTGGAAATCTAAATGCCTATAAAATTATAGAGAAGCCTGTGAAGCATCCAGGAGCAACTCTGGAATATTCTCTGGGCTATTACTATATTCAGGATCTCTCATCCATGGCTCCAGTTCTAGCCCTAAATCCTAGCAACGAGGATACTGTTTTAGATATGGCCGCGGCCCCTGGAAGTAAAACAACCATGATGGCGGAACTCATGCGAAATGAAGGTTTAATCGTTGCAAATGATATCAATTTCAACAGAATAAAGAGTCTTGCAGGAAACATTGAGAGGTTGGGCATTACAGATGTTATCCTCACGCAAAAAGATGCGAGAGTCGCAAGCTTTGGATTGAAATTCAGCAAAATTCTTCTAGACGCTCCCTGCTCTGGGGAAGGGGTCTATAGGAAAAATCCGTGGGGTTTCAAGGGGGTGGATGAGAGACAGCACAGATATCTTGGAATGCAGCAAATGAGGATGCTTAAGAATGCATCCAATCATCTGGAAGAGGGGGGAATAATAGTGTACTCTACCTGCACCTATCACCCATATGAAAATGAGAGTGTTGTGAAGTATGCAATTGAAAAATTAAACCTCGCACCAATTAAAGTAAAAATTCCCATCCCCCATATAGTGGGAGTGGATAGATGGAAAGATGAAACATATGAGTTCCACGAGGATTGCATAAGGATTTATCCTCATATGGTGGATACAGGAGGGATGTTCATTGCCGTTCTTGCAAAAGAATGAATACCGTGAATATTTTATGGAAAGATTTGGCATTTCCCGGGAAATTTTAGAAAAATATACCTTCTTCGAAAGAGGGAGAAAAATATGGGCCTTTTCAGGTAAATATCTGGAAATAGGGGATATAGAGCTTATCGGAATTAAAGCCCTCACAAAGGGAAGGGTGCTTAAACCCTCCACCGCATTTTTGAGAATAGTGGGTAAGAGAGCATCAAAGAATGTAATAAGGTTGAATTATGAGGAGATGCTGCTCTTTATGAAGGGTGAGGATATTGAAAGAAGCTTTCCTGTTGAGCCAGGATATGTGATTGTGGTTTGGGAAGAGGATGTGTTGGGTTGTGGTTTTTACAAAAATGGAGTATTGAAAAGTCAGATTCCCTCCAAATATCGAATGCAGGATTCCTGGATTTAACTTTCCACCTTTTTAAGAATTTCCTGGAATTTCTCCCAATCTCCCTTTGTCACCACATATCTTGGTTTAAAGGGACATTTTTCCTCCGGATAAGAGAGAAAAATATCATAGGTACCTATATCGCGGGCTATCTTTTCAATCTCAATCTTATCCATTCCTATCAGGGGGCGATATATGGGATATTTGGTGGCCCTGCTCTCAATATATAAATTTTCAAGAGTTTGAGATGCCACCTGGCCCAGAGAATCTCCAGTGACTATACCCAGAGCATTTCTTTCTCTGGCAATTTTTTCGGCAATCTTCAGCATCCTATACTTGCAGAATACACATATCCATCTCTCTTTACCTATTTCCCTTAACTTCTTGACATATCTTTCTAAAATTGAAAAATGATCAATTACCTTCAGCTCTATTTCCCTGGGCGTATATTCTTCAAGAGCCCTTATAATCTTTCTTACCTTCTCTTCCTCCCGCTCACTGTGCCTGAAATGCACCGCAATTATCTCTGCACCCCTTCTCATCATAAGATACGCAGCGACAGGAGAATCTATGCCCCCCGAAATTAGGGCCACGAGTTTTCCCGCGGAGCCCACTGGTAGCCCACCAATTCCAGGGAATCTCTCAAAAAAAACATACGCTTTGTGATTTATTATCTCTATTCCTATTATCAGCTCAGGATTTTTCAAATTCACCTTCCACCCGAACTCTCTCACAACAAACTCTCCCACCTCCTCGTTTATCTCCTGTGAGGTCCTGGGAAACTCCTTATCTATCCTCTGCGTCTCGACCTTGAAACTGGCTGGTCGAAAATCTTTGAGAGCCTGTGAGAGATAGTCAGATATCTCCCCGTAATCCATCTCCTTTGCAGGAGACACAGATACCACACCCGGACATTTCGCTATTAGAGGCGCTGTCTCTTCAGATGCATACACGAATATTCTTCCCCTGAGAATCTTTGTGTGCGAGGAGTAGCCATACCTCTTCAGTTTCCTCTCTATATTCTTTGCAAGCAACTCCTCAAACATCCTCCGATTTTTTCCCTTGAGTCCCAACTCTCCGTAACGAACAATTATCATCATCCTCTGAGAGATGTGAAAAGTATAAAAATTTATTCTATGCCGTAGAGCTTTCTCAGCTCTTCCCTGTACACCCTGAAAAGCTCGTTAAACTGCGCTTTTCCCTCCGCATATCTGTAGAGGGCATGATAAAGATTCCTGGAGTAAGTTCTCTCCACAATCATACGGGAATCCACATACACAAACTGTTTATCAAGCGTTGTCAAGGATTCTTCACGCAGCGCCTTTCTCCACTCCATCCGCTCATCCTCGGTCAGGCGGTAATACGCATCAACAATATTCGCACCTCTGTAGCGGGAGCCTAGAATCTCCCTGAGCTTATCCCATGTCATGCCTCTCCAGCCATACATCTGCGCGGGAGAGAGCTTTTCTTCCTTCTTCTCTTTACGCATCACGCGCTCTGTCTCTCTTTTCACCATACTCTTTTCCTCTCCCTTCTCTTTTCCCTCTTTCTTCTCCTCGAGCTCAGGCTCCACATCTTTCAAAATGGACAGAATCTCATCTTTGAGCAGATATGCTGCTGAAAGAGTCAGCGCTCCAAGCGTGAACGCTGCAACAATCCTTTTTTTATCCTCTTCATC
>JAGGTO010000023.1 GCA_021163705.1 Thermoplasmata archaeon
ATAAAGAAATTTGAAGAAGTTGAAAAGGTTATAAAAGAGAAGAGCAGGGAGGAATATTCACGGAGGAGAAAGAAGATAGAGGATGTAATAAATAAGATGAAGAGTGGAGAGGCATCAAGTTTTCTTGATGAGCTTAAAAGGGCTGATGAAGTCCTATCTGAGGATCCCATGAAGAGTTTTAATCTTCTTGCTTCTCTTGAAGGCAGAATATTGAAAGCCATAGAGGCTGATTTTCAATCAAAGAAGATGGCGCTTTTGGAGAGAATGGCATCTATAGAGGGTTATGAGTGGGTAAAGGATAAGATAGAGAGCATAGAGTTCAAAGGTTTAGAATCCATAGAGAGATTGAGTCAAATAGAAGATGAAGCGATTAAGAAGCTCAGGGAGGAGATAGGTGAGATATTATCAAAGGCCGATAAACTCTTGGAAGTGGCATCATCGGCGCATTACAACTTACCGGTGGATAAAAACGAGAAAGATAGAGTACTTAAATTGTTGAGGGAAGGTAGTTATGGAGAGGCACTGGAGGGTGCCAAGAGCTATTATGAGGAGGTAAAGAAGAGCTTCAGTACATTCTTCAACAAGCTTCTAGGCATATCCAGGATGATAGTGGAAGAGGGAAAGATGATGGAGCTTGATATGGAGACTCAGCTGAAGGGAATAGAAAAGGCAGAGGAGCTTATGAAGAAAGGGAATTTTGAAGAGGCAATAGAGCTCTTGAGAAAGGCTACGGAGGAAGCTGAGAATGTTAAGCTTCAGCATGTGATGAAGGTAATAAAAGATCTTCGTGAAAAATTTGTGGAAGCGAAAGAAAGAGAAATAGATCTTGAACCATATATGAAGATGATAGAAAATTCCAAGAATCTTTTAAAGATAGGCCGTCATAAGAGGGCATATGATTTGGTCAAAGAAGCCATAAATATGCTGGATAGGAGGTTAAATCTCTATGCACAGTTGGATTCTGAGCTAAGAAATCTGAAAGAGGTTGTTGAAGATTTAAGAAAGGAGAATATCTTGCTTGAAGGTGTGAATGGGAGAATCGAGGAGATAGAGAAGCTGCTTGAGGAAGATGTGGAAAAGGCAGAGAAGAAGATAGATGAGCTTAAGGGTGTTATAAAGATAAATTTGAGAGATATAGCTACCTCACTTTATAATGATCTGAGAGAGCTTGTTGAGAAGGGAATGGAGGCAAGTATAGAGCTAACCGAAATAAAAAGTGAATTAGATAAGATAGAGGAGATGTTCCGTGATGAGGCCTATAAAGAAGCAATTCTTATGTTAAGGGATATGGAAGAAAAGCTGTATGATAAAATCTATGAATATATAAGTGAGGAAATCAAAGAGCTGGGAACATATGAAGTAGAGGAGATGAAGAAGAAAGCGGAAGAAATAGGGAAGCATCTGGATGATGGTGATATCAAAAAAGCACTCTATGATTTCCTTGAATTGAGAAATATGATGTATAAGAGAGAGATGAAGGAGATTGAGGAGAAGATCAAAGAGATAGAGGAGAAGGTAAAATTTCTGGAGGATAGGGATGTAAATGTGGCCGAGATAAAGATGCATCTTGAAAAAGCAAGAGAGAAGTTAAAAGAAGGGAAGATAGAAAATGTGAGGAGTCATCTAGAAAGGGGAGAAACTCTAATGAATAGGGTGAGGAGCAGGGTAGTTCTTGAATCCATGGAGTCTTCCAAATCTGTTATTGAAGGAATAGAGAATCTTGGTGTGGATACAGAGAAGGTTGGAATAAAAAAGCTCTGGGAAGATATGCAGAAATTATTTGAAGAGAAGAAATTTGAGGAAGTTATTGATATAGCAGGAAAAATAAAAGAACTAGCAAAAGATCTTCGTGAGAAAGTACTTAAAGCGAAATCTGTTATAAGTGAGCTGGAAAATGAGATAAGGGCTTTGGAGAAGGAGGGGGTAGATACTTCATCTCTGAGGGAGGATATTGAGGGAATCCACAATCTTATGAAAACTAATGAATATGAAAAGGTAGAAGAAAGGGCAAAAGAGTTAAAAAGTAAGATAAGGGAAGTAAGAGAAAGCCATCTTTTAGAGAAGGTAAGGGAAGAAATAGAGAGTTTAAGACCCCTCTTCAAAGATGCTGGAAAGATTAAGGAGTATAAGGGTATGGTGAATAAATTTTTAAAATCTTTTGGAAAGAGAGATAGGAAAGAGCTTTTGAAGGATGGAAGAGAAATTCTTCAAAAATTAGGAAAAGAGGCCAAAAAGATTCTGGAGAAAAGGATGGAAGATGCCAAAAAGCAGCTAGAAAGATTTAAGAGCAAGGGTCTGTATATTGTGGCGGAGATCGAAGAGCTGGAAAAGATAAAGGAAGATATATTCAGGGGGGATTATGTGAAGAGTTATGAGAGACTTGAAGCGTTAGAGAAGAAGCTAGAAGACATAAGAAAAAGAGAAAAGAGGATAGTTAAATTAAATGAGAGTATAAAAGATAAGCTCAATTTTGCTCACTCTTTGGGTATAGATATAAAGGATTATGAGAAGAAGATGAGCGAGATATATCTTGCCCGCAGTTATGGAGAAATGGAGGAGATGGTAAAAACACTTATGGAAAATCTGGAAGGAAAAATAAGAGATAAGTTGAATAAAATAATTGAAGATATGGAAAAGGAGCTGGATGTTCGAAGAAAAAGGGGAGAGGATATAACTGCCGCGGAGGCCCTGTTAACCAAGGCAAGAAGTAACATAAACTCTAAAAATTACAAGCTTGCACTTAAGTTTGCGCTTGATGCCATGGGAGAGATTGAGAATTTTGAGATGCAGAAGGTTACTGCCATGGGAATTTTGAGAAGAGTTGAAGAGAAGATGAAGAAGATGCGAACCTTAATTCCCAGGGATATACTTAGAGGTTATCAGGAGGCCAAGTCCATATTCTTAAAGGGTGATTACAGGAGTTCAATAGAGAAGGCAATGGAAATAAGTGAGAGGTTATGGGATATTGAAAGAGTGACTGAGAAGATAAAGGAGAGAAATCAGCAGATAAAAGAGCTTGTGGTAAAGCTTCACAGATCGGGGATGGATGTAAAAAATGTGTTAAAGCTCTTCAATCAGGCCAAGGTGGAATATCAAAAATTACACTATCTGGAGGCATACAAGCTTGTTGAGAGGGCCTATGAAGAGGCAAAGAAACTGATGGAAGAGGTTTTGAATGGTTACAAAAAAATATATGAAGAGATGCTTAAACGCATAAGGGAGTTTGAACTGGAGAAGTATTTTGAAGAATCGCTGGATGCCATAGATGATCTTTTCACCAAGGAAGATATTGAGGCTCTGAAAGTCAGGTTATCCTCCCTGAGGGAGGAACTGGACTCAAAGGTAAGAGAGGTTATTGAAGAAAAGATAAATGCTTTGAAGGAAAGGGCAGAGCTTTTGAGAAAATTGGGTGGAGAGATAGATATTGAAGAGGAAGAGAAAAAGCTGAGAGAGTTAAAAGAGAAGAATTTAGAAGAATTCAAAAAATATTACGCCGAGAGATATGCAGAGATAGAGAAGAAGATTGTGGAGGGTATAAGGAAGGAAATAGAGGCGCTCAACAAAAAACTGGGAGAATACGAGAAACTTGGGATAAATATGAACGAGTATTATGAAAAAGTTTCAACCTATCTCTCTGAGTTAAACACAGAAAATTATGAAGAGATACACAGATCGCTGGAGGAATTAAAAGCCAGACTCTCATCATACATAAATGAGTATGTCCGGGGATACATGGAGAATATTGTTAAAAAGGTGGAGAGATATAGCAAGGAGAAGGCTCTTGAATTTAAAGAGAGAATGGAAGAGATGGTAAAGAATGGTAAATATGAGGGGTTATTAGAGATTTCAAAGGAAGCGGATAACTTTATTGCCTACTACAAGCTGAATGTTGAGGATCTCAACAAGAAAGTTAAGGAATTAAAGGAGTTAATGGTTCAGGCATTGAATCTTGGAATAGATATTCAGGGATATACGGGAGAGCTTAAAGAGGTGCTGAGCCATATTAAGGATATAAGGGAGACCATTGCAAATGTGGAGGATATTGAAAGAAGAATAAGGGAAGAGATGGAAAAACTGGAGCCAAAAATATCGGTAAAGCTTGATGTAAAAGGTAGGGTAGATGATAGATATCGCTGTGTTCTGAGCATTAAAAATGAAGGCAATGCTGATGCCATTGGGGTGAAGATAAGGATAGAGGGAGAGCTCAAGGGAGAGAGGGAGCTAGAGATAACAAAACTACCCAAGGGAGGAAAGGAGAGTTTGGATATTTTCCTGGTACCTGGAGAAGGTGAAGAGACTGTAATAAAGATAACATACAGGAGATTTGATGGTAAGGAGTTCAGGGTAAGCGAAAAGCTCACAGTGGGAATAAGGAAGAAAGGTTTCCATGTGGAGAAGAACAAAGAGAAGGTGAAATGTGCGTTCTGTAGAGGCACCATATTGCCCGGTATGGATATAGTGATATGCGATAACTGCGGAGCGGTGTATCATCTTCCTTGCGCTAGAAGAGCTGGTAGATGTGTCAAATGTGGCACACTCTTCAATTTTGAGTGATTTTTATGCTCATCAAGAGGTTTGGCTTTGCAAAAAGCACAGAGGGTGAGATTTCCACACCCACCCTTCTCATTACTGGGAAAGATATTAAATTTGAGGAGAGAAAATTCATATTCAGGGATAGGAATATAGAGGTGGAGATAAATTACCCCCCCTCTATTGAGCAAAGGGAAATTAAAATAGGGGAGAATATTTATTTAATACCGAACATTTCGACGCTTCTAAAAAACACCCGTGAGCTTGTAGATTACACGATTAATATTAGAAGAAGGCTTGGTTTTGATAAACTCTTTTATGCCCCAGGAATTCCACCTCATCTCATTCCAATATTTTTCTATTTGGGTTATGATATCTTTGATAATTCTCGTGAGATGCTGGATAACTATTCCCTTATTGGAAAGGTGAATGATGGTGAAAGAGAATTCTCCTCCCTAATTATGAGAGAGACGATAAGGGCCTTCAACAAGGGAAGACTGAGAGAGCTTGTTGAGAGCATTGCCGATAACAAGGCAAAGGAAATTCTGAGGCATTTAGATCTTGAATATTACGAAGAGCAGGAGAAGTTTTGGCCTATATGGAATAAAGAGCTTAATGCCATAACTCTTGATTCTCTTTTCAGGCCGGATGTGCGTAGATGGATGCAAAGATTAATGGAAAGGTATGAAAAACCCAAATATGCAAGATATCTTCTCTTTCTCCCCTGCAGTGCCAAAAAACCTTACTCCATATCCAAGAGTCATAGAGAGATGAAGAGATACATAAAATCCACAATGCATGAGGTAATTTTAACATCCCCCCTGGCTCTGGTTCCAAGAGAGTTGGAAGCATTTTACCCTGCGCAGAATTATGATATTCCGGTGGTGGGTCACTGGTATGAGGAAGAGAAAAAGATGATTAGGGATATGGTAGTATGGTATCTTGAAAAATTCTCATATGATGGAATAATATCATATCTTCCTGAGAGCATGAGGTTTCTGGAAGATGTTTTTAAAGAGTATGGAGTGGAGGCAATATGGGGCAATGATTTGGAAAAACTTGGAAGGGTTACAAGAAAAATAGATTACCATGTCTCTCGTGTTGAAGTTTTAAAGGATAACATCGAATCTCTTGCAACCTATCAGTTTGGAATTCCCTGGGACCTCAGGGATGCGAGAATAAAAGGGAGATATCCAAGGATAGAGGTATGGATGAAGAACACCAGATTGTTCGGATACAATATTGAGAAGGGGATGCTCACTTTAACTGAGAAATCCTCTCAGATTTTGCTCTCAAAGGGAAAATATGTTGTGAGGATAGACGATTTTTATCCTGAGGGAGATGTATTTGCTGCGGGAATTCTTGATGCATCATCTGAAATAAGAGAGGGAGATGAGGTTGTTATAGCCCATGGAAATGAGCTTCGGGCATGGGGAACTGCGAGAATGTGCTCCTACGATATGGTGCATCAGAAAAGAGGAAAAGCCATCAAGGTCAGGGGAAAATTGAAACATTAAAAAAATCAAAACCACTGCTTTGTTATTGAGACATTGAAAGCTTCAAATGTTCGCTTTATGGTATCATCATACATCTTCAGATAATAATCCAAATCAACCTCATCAATTTTTGTTAGCTCCACCGGTCTAGCTCGATATGTGGGTCCCCCGCTACCTTTCACAATAACCAGGTAAACATATGTTCCCCTGTGTAGCTCAATTCCCATCCTCTCTTTTAATATTTTTGCAACCATGCTTGCCTTTGTAATTTTCTCATACTCCTCTGGCTTCTTTGTTAACTGCTCCACAATGGCAAGTTCATCAATTTCCACATTCCTCTCTTTTATTTTGTTGCGGTATTTTATCCTCGTTTCTCTGGCCTTGTTAACCTCTCCCTTTAAAAGATATTCCACGATTTCTTTCTGTGCCCTCTTTATGATAGGAGGATAATCTTTTCTTATGTACTCCAGGCCAACAGCTTCTACTTTTCCATTCACAAGGTGTGCATATTTTTTCTTGGCCCAGTAAACAGCTTTATCTGCAATTCTCTCTATTTCAATGTTTAGAGGAAATCTTTTGTTGATGACCTCCACTATTTTATTCACCTCCCCACCAACAAATTGAATACCATCTGTATCGATGTATATTACCTCTCCTCCCAGGTTTTCAATAATTTTTCTTACCTCTTTTATGTAATATCTGGCCAATGCGGCTATTAATCTTGCAGCATTTCTATTGTAATATGTTGCCCCACTCCATCCCATATAGCCGTACATTGCATTTGTGATCACTTTTATTGCCTTCTGCTGAGCATCCAGCCTTTTATCATATTTCTCCCTTAGCTTATCCTTTATCCTTAGCCTCCTTTCCAGAAAATTTTCAATTATGCTTGGAATAACACCCTTGATCTCTTTTCTTATTCTATGTTTCTCCCCCTCCACTTCAACTTCTTCTCCATCATTCATATCCACAGTCTCTGGGCTTATGTTCCATGCTCTTATTATGTTGGGATACATACTCTGAAAATCAAGATATACCACCTTCTCATATACCCCTGGAGATTTGAGCCATACATAACCTCCCTCATACCATTTCTGTCCTCCAACACTCATCTTCTCTATACCCCTCTTTTTCATCTCTCTTACCACAATAATATCCACTAACTCTCCCACGGTCATTCTTATCTGCTCCTCCAGGGGTACCTGGCATAACTCCGATATGCTCTCTTCGAAGGGTATAATCTCTTCGGCAATTCTTTTTATTACATTTACATAATTACCCAGATACTTTTTTCTCTCATCCTTGCTTCTCTCCATAAGCTTAAACTGCGGAATCCTCTCAAATTTTATGTTCAGGGCATCAGCAAGCTCATCTATCTCCTTTGTAGGTAATCTTGCAAAGTCTCTCCACGCTATGGCAAACAGATCGATGTTCTCCCTCCCCTCAATTTTCGTTCTCTTCAGAATTATGCCCCGAAAATATTTGCCTGAGAGCTTTATCTCCTCCCCATTTTTACCCAGGGACATCCCTATGCCATACTTCTCTCCCCTCTCCTTAAGATATGGGAAATCTTCATAGTCCTGCTTAAATCCTATTACCCTCTCAGGATCATATTCTCGAAAATATCTCACGAAATTCTCTATAATGCTCCTCTCCTCTCCCTCAAAAATTTTTAGTCTATCTCCATATGCTGCAATCATCTCAATTTCATCTTTTTTAGGATCGGGAAATAGCTTTGCTTTGGGAAGAATTTTGAAATAGAGGGTTCTCATAATTTTAAATATTCACAGCCCTTAATTAAGTTTTCTCAGGTAACTTTTTAACTGCTGAAATATCAGTTTTCTCTCATTCTCTCTTGGAATATATGGATAGTTATATATATTTCCCCCAGGTCTTTCATTGTAAAAGGGACGGTTGCATCCCGGGCATCCTGAGGTAAGAAAGGGAATTCCCCTCTCCACATTTTGCCTCTCCCTCTTGGGTATGGTGATCTCCTTAATCTTGCCATCTTCAATTACGAGAAAATCATCATAGCCACGATAGAGAAGGTATCTGGTTAGCTGTATGGCACGATATCTCTCTACCGGAGGATATTCCCCTCCAAAAATTGGCGTATAGGAGAAAAGGGCGGTGGATATTCTTAGATCTCTCAAATCTTTCATTACGCTGTAGAGATCTTCATCGCTCTCTCCCAGACCTACAATTATATGAGTATTCACCTCTCTGAATATTCCCCTGGCAATTTTTAGAGCACTCCAGATACCTTCCCAGGTGAATCTGTTTCCTACCTTGTAACCTTTAACTTCATCGAAAAGCTCTTTATTTGCTGCATCAAGTGCAAAGCTTATGATATCTATCTTATCCCTTAAAAGCTCCATATCTCCCTCGGAGATGGGCACTATTGATACAGATATTGGAATATTGGAAGGAAGCAGGGGAATTAAGGAAAGAAGATCTTCAATCACCTCTGGATAATCCAGGGTTTGAAAGCATATTCTTGAAAAACCCTTTATTTTTTTAAGGACTTCCTTAGGATAGGGGAGCCACATGATTCTTGAGAGAAAATTCTCTTTTCTCCTGCTCCTCGCCTGGGCGCAGAAGCTGCAGTTGGAATAGCATCTCTCACCTAGCATTATGTATGCAGTTGTGGGCTCTGCCATCATTTTTCCCATTTTCAGACCAAGCTTCACAGCAGTACCGTAGGAGAGTCTTATCATCATAGTCCTCGCCTGTCCATCTCGTTATGTACTATGGAAATAGTATGCGAGGATAGCAGACTTTTAGGCCCCACTGAGATTATGCTTTTAGCAACCCGCATTACCATTTTTTCCTCCTCATCACTCATATTCACACTATCGCTGAGTATGAATGAAGCATTTGAAGCCAGCTCAACCTCTCTTATATCATCACCATCCTCTCTTAAATAATACACGGTGCCTAAAGATTCAAGCTCTCCAAGAACATCCTCCAAGGTTGCATATTTCACATAGAATCCTGGAGAACTCCTGATTTCCTTTTCTGGATTGGCAAGGATGACTGCATTTCTTATTAATGCAGCGGTAGTTCGCTCATCCGGGTTCAGATATTTCACTTTGGAGGCATCTATCTTCAATCTCATATTAATTTTTGGAAAATAGGCAAAGAACAACACATCTCTTCTTATGTCATGGGATAGGAATATGGAGGAGTTTACGCACCTCGCTATTACATCTATTCTTCCAGAACCCGGAAGATCATTGAGATTTATCTCACCCCGAAACTTGTGAGCAATTATGAGAAATGCTCTCATATCAATCCCTGAAGATCTATATTTCCTCCCTTTAGCTGTCTTCTAAGCGCCCTCATTAGCTTCCTGTTTCCGCGCATCTCTTTCATCATTCTCTTCATCTTGTGATACTCCTTTAGAAGATTTCGAACTTCCTGTTCATCCTTTCCACTGCCAATGGCGATCCTCCTTATTCTGCTACCCTTTATTATCTCAGGATTTTCCAACTCTTCATATGTCATAGAGTCAAGAATCACTCGATATCTTCTTATCTTCTCCTCACTCTCCTCCACAAGATTCTTGTCTATCTCACCCATTCTGTAGAAGGGAAGTGAGTAAAGTAACTTTTGCAATATACCTGGCTTTGCCATCTGCTCCCATATATCATACATATCCTTTAGGTTGAACTTCCCACTCATCATTCTCTCCATTACCTTGGATGTCTTCTCCTCCTCTATCTCCAGTTTTTTAGCAGTCTCTAACAATGTTTCAAGATCACCCATGCCCAGAAGACGGGATATAAAGCGTGTGGGGTTGAAATGCTCAAAATCCTCCAGATGCTCTCCTGTGCCTATGAATACTACAGGAGCTCCGGTGGTTGCAACTGCACTCAGAGCACCACCGCCCTTTGCACTTCCATCCATCTTTGTTATAATCACACCAGTTATGCCTACAGCATCATGAAACGCCTTTGCCTGCTTGCCAGCCTGCTGTCCTATTGTCGCATCAAGAACCAGAAAGATTTCATCTGGCTCAATTATTTTCTTGAGATCCTCCATCTCCTGGATCAGATCATCTTCCAGTGCATGCCTTCCGGAAGTATCAAAAATTTTGATCTGGTAATCTCGTGTTTTCTTTATCGCTTCTTTTGCAATTTTCCTTGCATCCCTCTCCCCTGGAATCCCAAATACTGGAATATTTAGCTTCTCTCCTATCTGCTTCAGCTGATCATATGCCGCAGGCCTGTGAACATCACAGGCAACCATTACCACGCTCAATCCTTTATCATGAAAATACTTTGCAAGTTTGCCTGCGGTGGTTGTCTTGCCCTGACCATATAA
The DNA here is from genome assembly GCA_021163705.1 of Thermoplasmata archaeon. GTDB lineage: Archaea > Thermoplasmatota > Thermoplasmata > Thermoplasmatales > Aciduliprofundaceae > S014-41. The sequence goes on from JAGGTO010000023.1 coordinate 10,353, forward strand.
ACCCACAAGCATAATCTTTTGAGGCTTGAGCCGTATTTCCTTCTCCTTTCCAAGGATGGCTATAAGCTCCTCATAGATTATCTTTATGAGAAAATCACGATAGCTCATCCCTGATGGAGGCTTCTCTTCGAGGGCTCTCCTCTCAACATTCTTAGATAACTTCAGGGCAAGATGTACATCCACATCACCCTTTAGTAAAGCTCTTTGAATGTCTCTCACAACCTCTTTTATAAGAGCCTTATCAACATAACCTGCCTTCGTTATCTTCCTTATAGTATCTCTCAGTGATGCACCCAGAGAATCAAGCATATACCTTTAACGCCTTACACATTTAAAAGTTTCCTCTCATATTGCTGTGAATGTGATATTTGC
>JAGGTO010000059.1 GCA_021163705.1 Thermoplasmata archaeon
AGCTATGAGAAAATTGATGAGGAGCTCCTCCTAAATTTTGTGGGAGGTAAAGGATTGGTCTACTACTATCTCTACAGGGAGGTACCACCCTCAACCAAGCCACTATCCCCCTCCAATAAATTACTTTTTGCTCCTGGAGCCTTCAGTGGCTTACTTCCCGGGGGCAGTAAGGTTGCCGTTGCCGCTATATCTCCGGAGACTGGACTTATAAATGACAGTTATGCTGGAGATAGATTCGGTCCATTTTTAAAAAGAGCCGGTTTTGATCTTCTTATTATTGAAGGCAGAAGTGAAGAGCCTGTATACATAGTGATAGAGAATGGGAAGGTGGAGATTAAGGATGCTGGAGAGCTGTGGGGCATGGGCGTATATGAGCTCACTGAATATCTCTGGCAAGTTGAGGGCGCATCTGCGATTGCAGCCATTGGCCCTGGAGGAGAAAAACTTGTGAGATTTGCAAGTATAATATTTGACGAGGAGCGTGCAGCAGGTCGCGGTGGTCTGGGTGCTGTGATGGGGAGCAAAAATCTCAAGGCTGTGGTGGTTAAGAAAAGTGATAGAAGGGTTGAAATTTATGATGAGGAGAAATTTAGCAGGATGAGAGAAAAGTATTATGATAAGTATGCTTCTGAGCCCAGTTTGCAGGAATTAAGAGATTATGGTACAACTAATGGTATTCTTGGATCGTCATCAAAGGGCATGTCTCCGGCGTATAATTTCAAGAGACCATATATTGAGAAGGAGCTCGCAGAAAAGCTCAGTGGAAAAATAATTAAGAAATCCGAGATTGAGCCGCGAGAATATATACATGGAAGCTCCTGTCCTGTGAAATGTGCCAGATATGTGAAAGTAAAATATGGTGATGGAGAGTTTTATGTTAAGCCGGAATATGAAAGTCTTGCAATGCTTGGAGCTTCCACAGGAGTTTTTGATTTTGAAAAAGTGGCGTACTTCATTCATCTTTCAAATGATCTGGGCATAGATACGATAGCCGCTGGAAATGTCATCGCCTGGCTTTTTGAGCTTGTTGAAAAAGGATTGATTGGTGAGGATGAAATTGGTTTTCCTGTAAAAGGTTTTGGAGATCATAAAGCGGAGGAAAAACTGCTAAGACTCATTGGTGAGAGAAGGGGAATAGGTGCAATTCTTGCAGAAGGAGTAAAAAGGGCCTCAGAGCTCATTGATAGGGGAAAAGAGTTTGCCGTTCATGTAAAAGGGCTGGAGAGTCCTGCCTGGGATCCCCGGGGGAGAAGGACCTATGCTCTTAGCTACGCAACTGGAGATATAGGAGCCTCACATTTGAGAGGGTGGCCATTTCCCCATTCCCTGCCATCGGATGGGCCTGCCAGAGAATTGGTACCATCGCTTATTGAGAGCAGGGATAAGGATGCACTATTTGATTCTCTTGGTGTGTGCAAATTCATACCCTACAGTATGGAGGAGTTGAAGAGTTCCTATGAGATTATAACAGGTGTTGGGTCAGATGCTCTTGAAAAAATCGGCTGGAGAGTTGAAACTCTTGCGAGAATATATAATATCATGGGAGGATTAACGCCCCTGGAAGAAGATGTTATACCTCCGAGATGGTGGGAGAAGGAGGAGGAAGGCCCCGCAAAGGGAAATGCAGCATTTCAGAGCTATGATGATTTTTTGGATGCGAGGAGACACTTTTATTCCCTCAGGGGCTGGGATGAGCTCGGTGTTCCTTTGCCTGAAACGCTTGAAAAAATGGGGCTTGGTGATTTCATAGAAGATACCAAAAGAGCCAGGGAGATTGTATTGAGGAGAATATTTAAATATTCGGAGAAATGATATTTCAGTGGTGATAGAATGGTGAAGGGGGAGATAAAAACTCTATATGAGCTTCTTTCTCTCAGAGGCAGGAGAATTCTAATAACTGGAGCTGCAATGGGTATAGGGAGGGCCATAGCCTACAGAATGGCTGAAGCTGGTGCTGATCTCGAGCTTGTGGATATAAACAGAAGAGAGCTCAAGAAAGCGAAAGATAACATTTTGGAGAAATTTTCAGTGGAAGTGAATACCCATGTGGTAGATCTTTCCTCAAGGGAAGAAATTGCAGAGCTATGGAATGGAATTGACAGGGAGGTGGATACCCTGGTGAACAATGCTGGAGTTTACCTTTTCAAAGATTTTCTTGAAGTTGATGAAGAATTTCTCAGGAAAGTTATGGATGTGAATCTCACAGCAGCATTTTGGATGTCTCAGGAGATAGTAAAAAGGAGAAAAAAGAAGGGAGGAGTGATAATAAATATAGGCTCTATAGAGGCGATACTTCCATTTGCCCAGGGGCTTGTGCATTATGATATAAGCAAAATGGGTATAATTGCGCTCACTCGGGCATTGGCAAGAGAATATGGAGGTATGGGTTACAGAGTGAACGCAATAATTCCCGGGGGCATAAGGACAGGAGGTGTTAAAAAGCTTGAGAGGGAAGCGGCCATGAAACTCAATGTTAATCTGATTAAAACGGCCATAAACTTCAAGAGTAGATTGCCGCTTAGAAGATTTGGAGAGCCCGATGAGGTCGCACGCATGGCGGTTGTTCTTGCTTCAGAGCTTTCTTCCTATGTTACTGGGGCCATGATACCTGTGGATGGGGGATTTCTTTCCTCCTGAGGGCTTGGGATGATAGAGGCAGTCATAGTTCACATAATTCGAGATGGCAAAATTCTTCTCAACTATAAAAAGAGAGG
>JAGGTO010000089.1 GCA_021163705.1 Thermoplasmata archaeon
AAGGAGAATAATGAATTAAAAAAGAAGATGGAAACACTAAGTGAGAAAATAAAAAAAGCTGAAGAATATCTCAGTTCCCTCATCCTTCTGTTCCAGGAATACGAGGGGGTGATCACATGAGAATCGTTCTGACCTGTGACGATACTTTAACCAATACATTCAGAAATATTCCACTCCTTGATTTTCTTCCCTGCGCTCCCATGGAAAGGGTGCCTAAGAGTATTTATAATCTCCTAGATACACAGGTTCCCGATGATAATGGAAAGCTCATATATGCCCCCTATGCCCTCAGAAAAGTTGAGGCTGCCCTTTTAAATGACGGATATAAAAGAAGTGAGTTGGTAGTAGCACATCCTCGCAAAGTGGAGAAATTCATCGATGAAAAGACCACAATAGTAGGTGTAAATACCATGGATCCCTATGGACTCGGCCCTGTGACATTGATGTTTACAAACGGTGGAAAATTCACATCCTACTCAAAATATAGGTTCACTGCGCTAATAAGAAGATTGAGAGATTACAGAGAGAAAAAAGGCTATAAATTTAAAATTGTGATCGGTGGTCAGGCTGGCTGGCAATTCAAACTAAAGGAAAAACTCACAGAAGAGCTTAAAATAGACCATGTTGTTATAGGTGAAACGGAGCATGTTGTTGGCAAGATTTTCAGAGAAATAGAGAGTGGAAACGCTGATAAGTATATAGAGATCAGAGACTGGCCAAGTGTAGAGCAGATACCAAACATAGTGGGTCCAACTTATAAAGGAATGATCGAGGTCATGCGTGGATGCGGTCGTGGATGCCGTTTCTGCTCTCCAAATCTTAGAACTGCGAGATTCTATCCACTCGAAAAAATACTCAGCGAGGTGGAGGTGAATATCAGAGCAGGGCAGAAAACTGCCTGGCTCCATAGTGAGGACATATTCAACTATATGGTGGAGGACAGAAAAAATTTTTATCCAAATGAGGATGCTGTTATAAATCTATTTGAAGAAGTTTTAAAAAGGGTGGATTATGCGAATCCTACCCATGGCACAGCGGCAGGGGCATTGGCCGCACCAAGAATACTTAAGAGTGTGGCAGAGTTGAATCATGCTAATTTCAATAAATGGGTGGGAATTCAGGTTGGTTTTGAAACAGCCTCTCCTGAATTGATAAGAAAAATGGCAAATAATAAGATGAAACCTTTTACCCCTGAGGAGTGGCCCTGGGTTCTTTTAAATGGCACATACGCATTCAATAAATTCTTCTGGTTCCCGGCCTATACAACCATAGTAGGATTGCCCTGGGAGACCGATGAGGATGAGATTGATACAGCAAGATTAATAATAACAATGGAGAAAAAATTGAAAGAGAAGTTAGGCGAAAAAGCTCATTTCACAGTTACACCCCTTGCCTTCGTGCCTATGGGTGCCTTAAAGGACAATGATTTCTTTGATGTAACAAGCCAGCTCACCCCAGGGAGGATTCTTCACATATATCATGCATGGAGACACCTGGCCTGGGAGGTGGACCATGGATTGAGAAGAGTCACGAAGGGCAATCCCAATTTCTTAATATTCTCCCCTATAGCAAAGTTTGGCGCACATCTGCTTGTTCAAACCATAAGAAAATGGGCATTGAGACAGGGGATAAATGTTGATAAACCCCTTGACCCCATGGATATAAAAATTGAGGAACCGGATCTCTAAATTCTTTCCACCTCTACCCACACAGTATGAAGGGTTGTGCATCCTCCATATCCTTCATTTTTTCTGTCGGGAGTTAGAAAATTGACATTCCACCCTAACTTGGATGGCCAGAAAGCCTTGTACATTAAGGCAACTCCATCTTGTATTTCTTCTCTAATTCTCGCCTTAGTAATTATTTCACCGTACTCGTTGAAAACTTTAACTTGATCTCCCTCCTTTATCCCTCTCTTTTCAGCATCTTTAGGGCTCAAATAAATATAGGGATCCTCATAGCCGTAAACATTGTGATACTGCGAGGAGATCGTCATGAAATACGAGGGAGTTAAAAGCTTAAGCCCTCTCCCATTCACTGGATGATACATTGGAAAGGGAGATAAACCTCTTTTTACAGCTCTATTTGAATATATCTCAATTTTTCCACTTTCCGTATGAGGAGCATAGGAACTTATGGGAATCTTCATAACCTTCTTTTCCCACAATTTTTCCGGAGGTATGTTAATTTCTCTCAGCACCTTTTTGACTATCTTCTCCTCATCCTCATATAGTGCCCGCTCTTTCAATTGAAGCTCCTTAGCAAGGAGTTTTGCAACCTCCATATTGCTCTTTCCCATATACACCAGGACCTTTTCATTTACAGCCAGATATCTATGATAGTAGGAATCAGCAATATCGAATCTTTCAAAGAATGTATTGGATGGGAGTATCACATCCGAAAAGCGGGCTGTATCTGTGAAAAATATGTCATGGAGAGCTATGAAAACATCATTTTCAAGAACCACTTTTCTCAATTTATTTTGATTGGGTAGAGTGGCAAATGGATTGGCACCATACACAAATATAAACTTTATTTTTCCATCTTCAATAAAATCAGGTACATCAAGCTGAGTTATCTTGTATCCTTTCCTCTTCCTCAAAAATTCACCCCTCACATATCTACGGGGAAGTATCCTATTGCTATATATAAATCCCCTCTTCTTGCCAACAAGTGCAGGAAGAATTGAAATTGCCCTTACAGCTTCCCCTCCATTTATGCTCCTCTGAAATCCATAGCCTATGTGAATAACTCCCTTCTTCTTCCAGTAGTCTCTGGCAAAATCTTCCAAATCCTCTTCATTTACACCTGTTTCTTTAGCAATGTAACCTAAATCCATGCCTTCCAGATATTCTGAAAATTTATCAAACCCGTAGATATATTCTTTTACAAAATCTTTAGCATAGAGACCATCCTCTACCATTATTTTTGCCACTCCCAAAGCAAAGAGAACATCCGTTTCAGGCTTGATTTTATAAAATTTATCTACATTTTTGGCAGTGACAGTCTTTACAACATCCACACACCACATCTCTAGATCCATATTTCTGGCAAAAATAAAGCCATGAAGATTTGTCCACAGGGCATTAATTCCCCAGAATACTATAAGATCCTCATTTCTCAAATCCTCTGGATCCATCCCCTGGGAGGTACCGTATATGTCCTTCAGAGCCTCCTCTCCCGCCCTGTCACATATTGCATCCTCCACTATGGAGGCATTTAAATAATTGAAAAGCCTATGTGGAAAATTAGAGTTGAGAAAACCTCTATCACCATAGTAGTAGTAAAGAAGTATTGATTTCTCCCCATATCTTTCCTTGGTTTCTTTAATTTTTTTGGCTATTATGGAGATTGCCTCTTTCCAGGATATTTTTTCAAATTCTTCAGTGGGCTTGGAGGCTTTTCTCAAAAGAGGTACCTCAAGTCTCTCACTGCTATAAAACCATCTGGGAAGTAAGGAGCCCTTTGCACATAGAAAATTTGAAGTGATTGCATTTTCAGGATTCCCCCTAACCCTCATTTTTCCATCCTTAATCTCAGTTAAGAGGGCGCAGGTATCGTAGCAATCCCTCATACAAACATTGTGGTAAATCAAAGATATCCCCAAAAACAGAAATGTAGGATAGAATATAAGAATTTTGCAGCGTAGGAATTATATAGCAGCATGCAATTTTCATCCTATGAAGGCCCTGATCCTTGCTGAAAATGATTTTGAAGACCTGGAGCTTTTCTATCCCTATCATCGCCTGAAAGAGGAGGGATTCGAAGTATACATAGCATCCTCCCAGAAGGAGCTCAGGGGAAAGAGGGGATATACAATAAATGCAGATTTAAGCTACACAGATGTAAGAGCTGAAGAATTCCATGCTCTTGTCATTCCAGGGGGAAAATCTCCAGAGAGGGTTAGATTGAACAAAGATGCTTTGAAGATAGTAAAGCATTTCTTTGATGAAAATAAGCCCATTGCAATCATATGCCATGGCGTACAGGTTCTCATATCCGCTGGAGTTGTGAAAGGTAGAAAAATTGCATGCTGGTACGGGGTTAAAGACGATTTAATAGCCGCCGGTGGAGAGTTTGTGGATGGTGTGGCCGTGGATGGAAAACTTGTATCGGCCAGACATCCTGGAGATCTTGCGGAATGGATGAAGAATTTCCTATCCATTCTATAATTTTCTCAAAACAGCCATATAAAGAATGTCTCCCAGAGTTATGAAGCCACCTATTTCTACCTTTTTGAAATATTGCGGGTATTCCACCCTTATCTCTTCAATTTCAAATTCAGAATTATTTTCAAGAAATTCTCCCATCACTTCTACAGTTTCTTCCAATGAGAAGCTGCATACAACATATATGAGGATTCCCCCCTCTTTCACATTATTTTTTGCATTTTCCAATATTTCCATCTGCAAACTTTTGAATTTTTCAAAACCTGATACATACTTTGCCTCCGGATTGCGACTGGCAGCTCCAATTCCGCTGCACGGAGCATCCACAAGTACAACATCGTAAAGCTCAACAGGGGGAGAAGAATGAATATTTATTATAGCACCATGTCTCTCCATCCTATTTCTCAAAGCCCTCAATTTTTCCTTGTTTATATCATAGGCATGGAGTTCCTTTTTATTTTTATAGAGAGAAGCCATGGCCAGGCTCTTACCCCCACTGCCTGCACAGTAATCTAGAATTCTATCGCCATAATATCCCGTGATCTTGGCTACCATTTGACTGGATGCATCCTGAACATGTGCCAGGCCCTCTTTTATCGCTTTGGAATATCTTCCAGAGGATTCTGTTATTACGGCACTCTCAGGCAAATATTCTCTTGCACTAAAACCCTCTCTTTGAAGATAGGATATCAGAGCTTTTCTTGTGGTCTTTATGAAATTTGTGCATAAAACAGTATCTGGCTCCCGATTTATTATCTTTAAAAATTCAGGATATTTCTCCACCGCTCTGGCAACATCTTTGCTCATAGATTCCCTTATCTCAATATTTCTGTCATCCACATTTCCCTCAATTTTTTTTAATGAAGCCATAACATAATTTCTTCCTGTCTTTTTCAAGCCATGTATCTGGAGAATCGCATCATACCTCCTTTTATAGCGAATTATATCATGAACTATTCTTGCCACTCTCTCCCTCTCCTTTAAAGATAATCCTGAGTGAGGGAGTATATCCCGCATGCATCTTGCCATATTTCCCTTGCGCAGCCATTTGTCAATTATCCTGGATGCTATTTTTTCCACACTCATCCATTCCTTTATTGTGCCCCTCCTTAAAACTCTTTTTATTCTGCGAAGCTTTAGCTCAATGTCAACTTCGGCAGCTACACATACGAAAATATTATATTTCACAATCATCTATAAGATAGCGATGGAAAGCGTGAAAGACCTTCTCGTGGAGATAAAGGAGAAATCTGAGCTCATAGTAGATCTTGCATATTCCGCTTTAATACTGGACAGTGAAGACATGGCCAAAGAGGTGGAAAAACTGGAAAAGGAGATGTATGAGCTGGCATACAAGATAAAGATTTCAACGATGCTTGCAGCCAACAACTGGGAGGAAGCTGAGCAGCTTGCAGGAATCTTACAGGTGGCTGAGGCTTCAAAGAATCTGGCAAATGCCGCTGCTGATATAGTATATCTTCTTGATATAGATATTGCCATGAGACCGTTTCTCCCCAGCCTGTTTTTGAATGCGGATGAGAAGATTCATGCTGTAAAAATTTATCCAAACTCAAGCATTGTGGATAGGAAGATAGGAGAGTTGAATATTGAGAAGGAGACGGGAGTTAGGGTGATTGCGATAAAGAGGGGGAGAAGATGGATATATGATCCTGAAGATAATGTGCGCATCAAGGCAGATGATATTCTTATTCTCCGAGGCACGGAAGATGGTTATAATTTTATGGAGCGGGTGGCAAGAGGTGAGGAGAGTTGGGACTAGGAGAGATGCTCATTCAGATGAAGAACATCTCAGAGCTTATGGTGGATCTTGCATATTCCTCTTTAATCTTTAACAATAAAGAGATTGCAGAGGAAGTGAAGTATTTGGAAGAAAAGATAGATGAGACTTACTACAAACTTCAGGAAGAGGCCATAAAAAAAGCGATAGAGGATAAAAATCCAGCATCCGCTGTAATCCTCATAAGGTTGGCAACGAGTATAGAAGCCATCTCAGATTCTGCTGTGGAAATAGCAGATGTGGTTTTAAGAGACATACCGCCGCATCCTGTGCTGTTGGAGAGCATAAAAGAGAGTGACATAACCATCACAAGGCAGAAAGTGACCCAAGATAGCATTATGGTAAATAGAACCCTTGGTGAGCTAAACCTCGCAAGCGAAACCGGTATGTGGGTTCTGGCCATAAAAAGGGGAGATCACTGGATTTTCGGTCCCACTGAAAATACAAGGATATTGAGTGGGGATATCCTCCTTGCCAAAGGACCCATCGAAGGTGTTGAGCATTTCAAAAATTTGTGTACTGGTAGGGATAAGAAGGTTTAAATAGTAGAGGCTATAAACCCACCACAATGTCCTATGAAATAAAGGGTAGATTTCTAGGTGGTGCAGAGGAGATTGGGAGTTTAAGTCTTTATCTCAGTTTAGGTGAGCTTAGATTATTATTTGAGTATGGGCTCACCCCTTCAAAACCCCCTGCATATCCACTTCCTTCTCCACCCATGGATTCTGTATTTCTCACACATGTTCATCTTGACCATTCAGGCATGCTCCCTCGGATAGCTACAGAATACGATGTGAATGTTTATGCAACCTTACCTACAATTGAAGTTCTCCCCCTTCTTCTCAATGACACCATAAAGGTGGCCGATCTGGAAGGATTCCCGATTCCCTATACCAAGGAGGAAGTGGAAAACCTTATGGATAACATGATTCCGGTGGATTATGGAAAAAGCATAGAGCTTGGTTCAATAGAGATAGTGCCGCACAATGCCGGTCATATTCCCGGAAGTGCCATGTACGAGATAAAAAATGATAGAAAAATACTTTTTACAGGAGATATCCAAACGGTGAACACACATCTCGTGTGGGGTGCAAAACCTCTAGAGACAGACATATTAATCATGGAGAGTACATACGCCGGTAGAGAGCATCCAAAAAGAGAAGAAGTAGAAAAGATGTTCCTGGAGAAAATAGAGGATGTGGTGAACCGTGGAGGGATTGCTATAGTGCCTGCATTTGCAGTGGGAAGAACCCAGGAGGTTATGCTCATATTAGCAAGAACGGATTACGAAGTATGGGTTGATGGAATGGGAAGGTTTGTGACCAACATGTTTCTGCAGTATCCCCAGTATTTGAAATCTGCCAAAAAGCTCAAGAAGGCGAGAAATAAAATAAATATTGTTAAGAGGAGAAGCGATAGAAGGAAAGCCCTGAAAGGGGAGGTTATAGTAGCTACGAGTGGAATGCTTGAAGGGGGGCCAGTTTTGCATTACATAAATCATCTAAAAAATGATAGAAGAAGTGCAATTCTTCTTACCGGATATCAGGTCGAAGGAACCAACGGAAGATTGCTTATGGATCGTGGCATACTGGAGCTTTACGGGATAAAGGAGAAAATTGATGCAGAAGTTGACTTCTTTGATTTCTCGGCTCATGCAGGACACACAGAGCTTGTGGAGTTTGCAGAAAAATGCTCTCCTGAGAAGATAGTACTCATGCATGGAGATAACAGAGATGAGCTGGCAAAGGAGTTAAAAGAGAGAGGATTTGAAGTATTTACACCAAAAGATGATGAGGAATTTATCCTTTAATTCTCAGCTCTTTTTCTTTTAACAGTTATAGGTATAGCCCCTTTCTTAAATTCATATATGGCAATATCCAGGGGATCTATAAGATCCTCGGGAACATGTATTAAAATGGGTGCTCCCATTGAAATTTGCAATGCACGCGCACCTATTATTCGAGCAATCTCAAACCTTGTATATTCCATAAAAATCACCCGTAAGGGCGTTTAATATGTTTTCTTATTTAAATTTTTCTGCCAGTTTGTTTTGTAACATAAAGATGCAAATCAGGAAATAAGAGTATAAGAACATGGAATTGGTCACTCATTTTTAACGCTATCTTTATGTGGCTTCAATTTATTACCTTATTGATGCTATCTCCTTCTGAGTTTCATAGAGATTATTTCAGACTAGGTATTAATTGTGTGAGGGTGATGTATGCATGCTGGTGAAGAAAGGAAAGAAGATAAAAGAGTTCCTGGCTGGAGACCACTCCATTCTCAAAGAGTTGCTGCATCCAGAGAAGGATGGTATTGAGTTGGGATATAGCATCGCAATGGCTAGGATCAATCCTGGTGCCACAACACTCAAGCATAGATTAAAAAGTAGCGAAGTATATTACATTCTGCAGGGCAGGGGGATTATGCATATAGATGAAGAGAGCTCCATGGTGGAAAAGGGAGACCTCATCTACATACCTCCAGCTTCCACTCAGAGAATAGAGAATACAGGGGATGAGGAACTCGTGTTTCTCTGCATAGTATCCCCTCCATGGAAAAAGGAGGATGAGGAAATTCTTGAATAGGAGCACTTCTCTTTCTAAATTTCCAGTATTTATCTCCCTTCCACATCTATCCCCACTATCTCTCGTGAAATATTAGGGAATATCCGGGTGAAAAATATATGGAAAAATTTTTTATTGTGATGAGGATATGAAAGGATATGCTCTCAAAAATTGCGGTTATGCCCCATGGGGATGAGGTTCTCATCCCTGAAGATAATGATACTCAGAAACTTCATCTTCTAATGAGAGAGATTGGAGAGGATATTAAGGATGTGGACGAGTATATCATCATCACGCCCCATAACATAAGGATAGATGACCATATAGGTGTTATTTTGACAGAGTATGCCTACGGATTCTGGAGATATCGTAACATAAGATTTGGAGGA
>JAGGTO010000041.1 GCA_021163705.1 Thermoplasmata archaeon
TATGAAAGCACATACTGTCCTAATTGCGGCAATCTTCTCATAGAGAGGGTGTATTACAATACCAGGATAGTGGGACTTACAAAGGATGCCCGCTGTAAAAAATGTGGAAGAAAGATAAATGTGGTTTTTTAATTCCACAATGTTTTTATATCCCCTCTCCTTCTCTTAATTAAATATAATTAAAAGAGGTGAGAAAATGGCTGAGGATAAAGAGAAGAAATACACTACGGTATCCATACCCACGCCTCTCTTCAAAAAGATTGAGGAACGCATAAAAGGTACGGGATTCACCAGTGTGAGCAGTTATGTGACCTATGTGCTTCGAGAGATAATTGCCGAGGACGAGGAGAGCGAAGAACCCTTCACCAAGGAGGATGAGGAGAGGGTGAAGGAGAGACTCCGAGCCTTGGGATATCTGGACTGAGGTGTTCCTATGATTCCTCCACATGGCGGAAAATTGGTTGAGAGAGTTGATTTCAGCGAGAGAGTAAAAGAGGAGGCTAGGGAACTGCCAAAAATAAATATAGGGATTGATGAAGCCCGTGATTTAGGGAATATAGGGCATGGAGTTTTCTCCCCCCTTGAAGGATATATGAGCAGGGAAGATTTTGAAAATGTACTTGATGAAGGAAGACTTGCCAACGATTTGCCCTGGACTATACCCATAGTTCTGGATGTTGATAGGGAGGAGATTGGGAAAATACTGGAGGGTGATGAGGTCACTTTGATGTATGAAAATATGCCCATTGCCATACTCAAGGTGGAGGAGATATATCCCTACGATAAGAAGGAATATGCCCAAAAAATATTTAGGACAACTAGGATAGAGCACCCGGGAGTGGTAAATATTATGAAGAGAAGGGATCATCTTGTTGGAGGAAAAATCACTCTTGTTAACAATCCACCCACCAATTTTGAAAGGTACAAACTCTGGCCTAAGGAAACGAGAATACTATTCAAAGAAAAAGGATGGAAAACTGTGGTTGGATTTCAGACAAGAAACGCGCCGCATGTGGGGCACGAGTATGTGCAGAAAACCGCGTTAACATTTGTGGATGGTCTCTTCATAAATCCCTTAATAGGGAAGAAGAAAAAGGGAGATTTCAAGGATGAAGTTATAATCGCTGCCTACGAGGCCCTATTTAAGCATTATTATCCAAAGAACTCAGCCACATTGGGAATTTTAGAGACTGAAATGCGCTATGCTGGCCCTCGTGAAGCAATATTTCACGCGATTATGCGCAAGAATTTTGGATGCACACATTTCATAGTAGGTCGCGACCATGCGGGTGTAGGTAACTTCTATGGCCCTTATGAGGCACAGGAGATATTCTATGAATATCCAGATTTAGGCATCACACCTCTATTCTTCCGCTCATTCTTCTATTGCAAAAAATGCGGAAGCGTGGTGAACGAGAAGATATGCCCCCATGGTCCCGAGCATCACATAACCTTCTCTGGCACAAAGATAAGAGAGATGCTAATTCGCGGTGAGAAACCTCCAGAGCTGATGATGCGTCCAGAGGTGGCGGAGGTAATTCTTCAATTTGACAATCCATTTGTGGAGTGATGATATGATTGTGCATCACTGGGATACCGATGGAATCACTTCGGCGGCGATCTACATAAAGATTCAGGGAGAAGACGAAAATTTTACGCCCAAAATTGGCAATTTTTATCTTGATGATGAGGATTTTGAATATGTTAAAAACAGTGAAAAGGTTGTGATCCTGGATATGAATCTTCCAGAAGCCGCAAAACTATGCAAGTATGCAGATGTATATATATATGATCATCATCGTGCAACAAAGGTTAAGTGTGCAAAAGAGCATTACAATCCATACCTGAAGGGTATAAATTATCCCTCTTGCACCACTGTTTTAATGGAGAGATTTTCGTATCCTCCAGATTACCTTGTAGCTCTGGGTATAGTGGGTGACAGGGGTCCCGATGTAAAAAATATTGAAGAATGGAAGATCATAGAGAAAGTGCTTCAGAGTGAGCGTCTAAGTCTAAACGATTTGATGCTAGCCGTGGAGCTTCTTGACTCTAGTTTTAGAATGAATAAAAGAGAAGAAGTTATTGAGAATGTGCATCTGGTTCTACAGGGAATAAAAGATGTTCTGGAGAGCGAGAAACATCATAAAAATCTGGAATTCATATCCAGAGAGGTTGAGAGTTGGAGTATGAGAGCAAAGGATTTTGGGAGATATATGTATCTGGAGATGGAAAGTCCCTATATGATAACTTCAGCAGTTACTAGGAGAGTTTCATGGAGAACCAAGAAACCCACCATAGTTGTTAACCATAAGGCAGATAGAGATGAGTTCTACATAAGGTTTCCAAATCACAAACATTCTGCCATACCTCTCATTGAATTTGCAAGAAATATGGGTTATAATGCAGGTGGGAAAAAAGAGGTGATGGGTGCCATACTTCCTAAGGGGGAGGGAGAAAAGTTTTTCGCTAGAATTCTGGAGGTGCTGAAATGGTGAACTACATAGTATCTGGATTGGAGAGATCAGGAACTTCCATGATGATGCAGATATTGTATCTTGGTGGTATGAAGGTTGCCTTTGATAATAAAAGGAAACCGGATGAGCACAACCCCAAGGGCTATTTTGAGCTTGAGGGAGGAAAGATAATAAACCGTCTTATGGATGGCACATTCCCCATAGAAAAATACGATGGGATGGTGATAAAGGTCACCGCATATGGGCTCAAATTTCTGCCTGAGGGCAGGTACAAGGTCATCTACATGCTCCGTGATTTGGACGAGATAATGGCGTCCATGAGCAAGATGATTGGCGAGAAGATGAGCTATGAGGATAAAATTGCATTTGATAGGCTCAATAAATTCGCTCTGAAGCTCTTGGACGAGAGAGAAGATATGGACTACA
>JAGGTO010000138.1 GCA_021163705.1 Thermoplasmata archaeon
CCAATGAGACTCTTCGAACGGATTTTAAGATCCTGCTGAATGAATTAGAGAAAACAATTAATAAGAGGATGTAGATTTATGTTGGTGAATTTAAGAGAGATGTTTAAAAGGCTTCTCGTTCTCAATAACATAGAGGTGGAGGATAGGGAACCCTCTGAGTTTATATGGGCCAGGTATGGAGATACCCTGGAGCTTATTTATGTGGAGGAGGATAAGGTTGTGGATGGGGATTACATAATCAATTTTTCGCGGATGACAGAGGAGATTCACGGTAATAAAACGATCATATGCGTGATGGGATATACGGAGGATGCCATTTCCATGGCAAGAAAGCTAAATATTGAGCTTCTTAATAGAAAAGAATTTGCCAACCTCATAGGAGAGTTCATCCTTGAGATCTATGAAAAGAAGAAAATTATTCCTGTGGAGCTATTTGAGGAAGAGGATATAGAGGTAGAGGAGCTTGAGGAAGAGACCGAGGATGTGATCCCCATTTTTCTCGAAGAAATCTCAGGGGAGGGGGAAGAGAGAATAATAAAGCTTCAGATAGGTGAGGAGGAGGCTGCAGCAATAGCCAAGAGCTATGTTCATGGTTTTACCCGCAGACTTATTCTCCTACCATATTATGTATTTGAGTATTCCCTTGAGCTAATAATTGAGGGAAGTATTCAGACCAAGAAAGTAAAAGGTGTGATTGCAATAAACGGTGTAAATAAGAAATTTGAGATATGGAAGAAGGGTTTTGAAACTACCAGAAATATAAGCTTGGAGCATGAGAGATTTGAGCCTGTAATAGGACTTGAAGATGCCCGGAGAATGGCGATGGATGCTCTGGAAACCGAGTACTCCAGGGAGGAGGAGGTAAAGATAGAAGGTGAAAATGTCACCATAATTGAAAAAAGGAAAACCAAACCAAAAAAAGGTAGTGTGGATATCAATTTTCTAAGCTTGTATTATCTTCCAGTTTGGATTATAGAGGGAAGAGGCGGACTTGTCATGATTAACGGTGCAACAGGAGAAATAATGAAAGAGAATATTTATGGGGCTATATCTTGATTATTATGAAGATCACTATTATTATGACGGCAGCAATGAATAGCATCATCATCCATCTTGGTAACCTGCTGCTCTCAACGCCTATGTGAAGTTCTCCCATCTCCTTTGCCTCTATAATCTGTGTAGTATCCTCGTATTTCAAATTTTGATAGTGTCCCATTATAAAGCGATAGTATGATGTGAGATGGCTACTGTTTCCATCTTCCTCCCACAGGGTGATGCGATAGGGATCTCTGATGAGAAATCCCCTGCCAAGGTTCTCCCCTCCCAAGTCTGAGGTTATGTCAATATTAACCTTTACAAGTCCATTGGGAGTGGGTATCATAGTGGCAACCCAGGCATGGGGACCCCAGGATTTGGATGTATATAGAAGACCATATTCTACCCAGGCAGGTATTCCTATGCTCCTTGCCATGGAGACAAAAACGAATGAGAGCTCGTCGCAATCTCCACCACCCCTGTTCCAGGTGGTTACTGCATCATGAGGTAATCCTCCTCCCTGAGTATTATACTCCAGATTTGCCTGAATGACATCGTAGATAGCTCTCAATTTATCAAGAACACTTCCCTTATCCTTCGTAATATTCAAGGTCATATTTCGGAACGGTTGTGGATTTATTACCCATATTTTCTGATTATGCTCATCCAGAATGTACTCGCGATGGTCGTACTGCTTCTTAAGCTTCTCAGGAATCGCATCGATGTTTAGACTTTTCTCTATTTTCCATATCTTTGTTGTGGTATTCCCCCTGTATCTTATTACAATCTCATGATTGCCTGTCAGAGTATAGCTCCAGATGGTTCTGTTTGCCTCCTCCAATACCTTCTTTGGAAGATGGCTCTCATCTATCATCTCCACCTTTTGATAGGGGTTATTCTGGGGTAGTGTGATGTTTAGAGTGTATGCGCCTACAGCATTTACTGTTATGACCCTCTTGAACTCAAATTCAAAATTCTTTGCCATAACGAAGCTCTCGGTGGCGGGAGGCTCCTCAATAAAGCCCTGGATCGTTGGAAAGAGGAGGTAGAGGATGATCAAAAATGCAATTACTGCTATAATTTTTCCGGCCAGTTTGCCCTTTTTCATGACATTTCCTCCTCGGGAAGATTTTTCTTCATCTTTAACCTAAGCAGGTATCCTTTATAAATTTTGTAGTAAAGAAGAGGTGTTGCCAAAACCACACCTCCCAGATACCAGGGTGGTGGGAACCCCCAGATTAAGGGAAGTAGGGTGAGATTGAAAATCATTTGCATAAGAAATGCTCGCAGCATATATCGCTCTGTATTTCCCTCCAGTAATCCCATACCCAGCCAAGTTCCTGTAACTGCATGAATGGCTGAAAGAGAAAAAGAAAATACGAGAAAATAGAGTGAAGCAAGTAAATATGAGGACTGGGTCAACGGAGTGTTCATATAATACTGATAGATAATTGCAACACTCCATATTGCACCTATTCCGAGTCCCAATGCAAAACCGGAGAAGGGAACTTCCCTACTCTTTCTCTTTGAAGGCATATTGAGATATATGAACTTGAACATCTCTGTGAATATTGCAAAGAATATCAAGGAGAGAATAGATAAATCAAGTGCAGTATACACAGAAGATTTGAGAATCAGGAAAAACACAGCTATGGGTATTCCCATAAGCCATCCAATAAAATAGCTTTTGAACAGGCTTTTTTCATCGAAATATCCTTCTATCTTCCCCCAGGTAAGATAGAAAACGAGAAATGATGGCAGAAAACCTATTATTGAGGCAATATAAAAATTCACATCCATAGGAGCGAAATTGGGAGCTACTACTTAATTTTTTGGTGTGAGCTTTGCATCCACAACTATATGCCATATGTGCGGTGCGTAGGATTTTATCACCCTTTTGTAGAGAATCTCAACCTTAAATCCATATCTCTTTGCATTAGTCTTAATAATCTCTTCAGGCAGCCAGTCCTTTTCCTCAGATGTAAAAGTATCATGGTAATGTATTATTCCACCTTCCTCTTTGAGGCACTCTATACCTCTGTCCAGAAATTTTTCTGTATGTACATACCCCAAAATCACCCTCTCTGCAATTTTTCTTGGAGCTACATCCCTGTTATCCCCTAGGAGAGGATACACATTCTCCACATCATTGATTTCCAAATTCTTAAGGAGATAGTGAAAAGCTAGAGGGTTTTTTTCACATGCATATATTTTCTCAGCACCGCCGTACTTGGCAATCGGGAGCGTGAAATATCCTATACCAGCAAACATATCCACCACGACATCTCCTGAAGCATCTATCTTTCCCATTCTTATTCTCTCCTCTACATTACCGGAGGAAAACATTATGCGAGAGATATCCAGAGCATACTTTATACCATTTTCCACATGCACTGTTGTGGTATCATTACCATATATCATCTCTATTTCAGGCTCTCTCAGCTCACCTTTAACCCCATGATAAATTGCAACGGTCTTTACCTTTAAAATCCTGGAAAATGCCTCTCCAACAATTTTCCCATGCTTTCTATATCCTTTAAATGGGGGAAGGAGAAGAACATCTCCTATCTTTTCCCAGTAATCTGGAATCTCCAGTTCTCTACTGAGACTCTCGGTCACAAGTTCTTTAACCCTCTCGTAGGGTGTCTTTCTCCTATTTCTTTGAGGCAAATCCATATATAAGGAGCCATCGATCTTTCTCTTCAAAGGGAAATATATGTAATCCCCATCCACAACGATTTTCCATTGCGATGCTAGAAGCTTCTTTCTAACAAGCTTTCTTCGTATCCTTTCAGCATCTTCCTTTCTTACTTTCAGGACGAATGGCATGACAAATACATAAATTTCAACTAAAGATTAAAAACTTGTGAATGGCCAGTCATAAAACGCTCCTATAGCATGGACTGGAAGATAGCTTCGGGCGGTTAGTAGCCCACAGGCTGAACACCTCGCCCGAAGGCTCGGTGCTTACACCCGGGCTCTATCAAACCTCTCTTTTAGAGGAGCCCTCAAACGGCGCCTCGTTTCAGGGACCGCTTCGTGCTTAGATGCTTTCAGCACTTATCGGTACACGGCGTGGCTGCCCGGCAATGCCTTGCCAGACAACCGGTAGACTAGAGGCCGCGGGGCCCCGTTCCTCTCGTACTAGAGGCCCCTTCCCCTCAGGCGCCGAGCACCCCCACGGAAAAGCAACCCTACTGTCTCACGACGTAGTGAACCCATCTCACGATCCCTTTTAATGGGCGTACAGCCCCACCCTTGGCAGCTGCTGCACCGCCAGGATAGGGAGAGACGACAACGAAGTAGCAAGCCTCCGGGTCGATATGAACTCTTGCCGGAGACAACTCAGTTATCCCTAGGGTAACTTCTCTCTTATCACCCGCCCCCACCGGTGAGGACAGGGTGGTTCGCTAGGCCCTGGTTTCCCATCTCGGACCCTTGTTGTGCGGATCCGAGTCAAGCCGGCTTTTGCCCTTGCACTCTACGGGGGATTTCTGACCCCCCTGAGCCGACCTTTGGGGGCCCTTGTTTCCTTATCGAGGGCGTGGCGCCCCACCCAAACTGCCCACCTACCGGTGTCCCCCCGAAGGGGTTAGCGGTATCGCTGGAGAAGGGCGGTGTTCCATCGGCGCCTCCACCCACCCCGGAGGGCAGGCTTCGACGGCTCCCGCCTACACTCTGCATCCCCAGCAATACCGCAACGGCAGGCTGCAGTAAAGCTCCACAGGGACTTCGCTTTCACGTGGGGGAGACTGGATTGTGCACCAGTGCATCGGTTTCAGGGGACTCGACCCGGGGACAGTGGGACCCTCGTTGGGCCTTCATGCAAGCCGCCAATTAAGCGGCGAGGTATTACGCTACCTTAAGAGGGTCATAGTTACCCCCGCCGTTTACCGGCCCTTCGCCCCGTTGTACCGGGGTTTCAGGTACCGGCACTGGGCAGGCTTCAGCCGGTGTACGCACCCTTTCGGGCTTGCACCGACCTATGTTTTTGTTAAACAGTCGGAGTCCCCTAGCCACTGCGACCTAGTCCTTCGCGGACTAGGCACCCCTTCTACCGAAGGTACAGGGCCAATTTGCCGAATTCCCTCGGGTCGATTGGTCCCACACGCCTTAGGCTTCTCACCCAGGGGCACCTGTGTCGGTTCTGGGTACGGTCGTGGGCTTGACCCCAGCGGACTTTTCACGGGCTCCAGGCATCAGCCAAACCCCCCCTAGGAGGGCCCATCACGCCTTCACCCCCTTCTCTCCATTACGGAACTCCAGGGGCTTCAGCGCTTGGATACCGCGGCAACGGTACTTGGCCTAGCCCGAAGCGTCATCCGCTGGGCGAAACACCCACGGGGCCGGAATATTAACCGGCTTCCCATTCGGTACGCTCCAATTGGGGCGCACCTTAGGACCGCCTAACCCTCGGCTGACGAACATTGCCGAGGAACCCTAAGCCCCTACGGCGAAGCCGATTCTCACGGCTCTTTGCTCCTACTCCCGCCAGGATTCGCGATGCCGCGCGATCCACGCCTGCTCACGCAGACGCTTCTCATCCCGCGGCACGCCCCCCTACCGCATCGCCTCTCGGCGGCGGTGGGTCTCGGTGGCCGGCTTAGTCCCGTCCATTTTCGGGGCCCATGACCTCGGCGGGTGAGCTGTTACGCACTCTTTAAAGGATGGCTGCTTCTAAGCCAACCTCCCCGCTGTCTTAGGCCATGGACGCCCTTTGCATGACACTTAGCCGGCACTTTGGGACCTTAACCCACCTCTGGGTTGTTTCCCTCTCGGGCGTCAAGCTTATCCCGACGCCCTAGCTCCCCCCTTCTACGGCGCCGGCAGGTTCGGAGTTTGAAAGGGTGCTGGGTCCTTTCGGTCCCTGGGCACCCAATCAGTAACTCTACCCCACCGGCTACCTCCGGGGAGGTCTACCTGCGGGCAGTCTCGGGGGGAACCCGCTAATGCCGGCCTAGATTGGCCTTTCACCCCTAGACCCAGGTCAACCGAGCGATTTGCACGTCAGCACCGGTTCGGTCCTCCACCTCCCTTTCGAGAGGCTTCAACCTACCCAGGCCTAGATCGACCGGCTTCGGGTCTCCCTCCGCCGACTCCGGGCGAGCACACCCCGCCCCTGACCCCTCAGAGGGGCTGCGGGCATGTTGCTTTCGCTACGGTTACGCGCCTTCGCGCTTAGCCTCGCCGACGGACGGAACTCCCTGGCCCGTTCTTCAACACGGACGATGGGACGACGGTCCATCCCAGCTACGGGACTTCTTCCCTTTCTCGCCCCATCAGGTTGTAGCCGTCCGGTTTCAGGCTCTTTTCACCCCGCTTCCGCGGTACTTTTCAGCTTTCGGTCACCCTACTAGTTCGCTATCGGACTCGGGGTGTATTTAGGGTTGGATGCCTGGTGTCACCCAGATTCCCGCGCCATATCCAAGGCACGGTACTCGGGATACCCAACCTCATGGCCACCAGACTTACCCCTACGGGGCTATCACCCTCTACGGCGCCCCATTCCAGGGGACTTCGGGTTCGCCTGGGAGGCGTTGGGTCGGGTCCCGCAACTCCACATCTCCCCATAGTTTCCCATGGGGATTCGGTTTGCCCTGTTCCGTTTTCCCTCGCCGGTACTCACGGAATCCCTTTTGGTTTCTCCTCCTCCGGGTACTAAGATGTTTCAATTCCCCGGGTTCCCCCTCCCATAAGGGAGTGACCGCCGAAGCGGCCAGGAGGTCCCATTCGGAGATCCACGGATCTCGGGCTCCATACGCCTCCCCGTGGCGTATCGCCGCTGGGCACGTCCTTCATCGGCACCCGAGCCAAGCCATCCCCCGGACGGCTTAAGGTGCTACCTTCCAGTCCATTGTGCCGGAGCGCTTATGACTGGCCTCATTGATCGCGAGGATCTAAGCCCTTCCTCGATAACCCCGAGGATTATCGAGTGCATTTCAAAACCGCAATGGATGTATAGTGAACTTGTATTTAAGGGTAACGGAGATTTATAAACCCCAGAATTTTTATACTTTCCGAAAGAGGGGAGGTAAGGTATTTATACCTTAAACTCTATTGCTTAATAATGTTGCAAACTGGAGGTGTTAAAATAATGAGAGTAATAAGGTTAATTCTGACAGTATCTCTAATCTTTGTTCTAACTGGGAGTTTATTCGCAGGATCATTTCATCCTTCAAATTTTGAGGGGAAGGAGATACCAAATGGGATTAGGGAAACAAATATATTGCCAAGAGGTAATGTTGTCACAATCACAGAAACATTTGTAATAAATCGAACGACCATAGATCCCCTTACAGGTAAAAGAGGTCAGTATGGGTTCGACGCAAATGTTTATGTTGCTCCTGGAGGAACGCTGAAAGTGGAAAACGCCACAATTTACTTCCTTTCAGATGAAGAGCATCCCTATAATCTAACTGTGAAGGGTAACCTTTATCTATACAATGCCACGGTAACCATTGGAGGAGGTTTAATAAAGCCACATTATCCATTCTCCATAAACATTGGGGGCACAGTAGTTGGAGAGGTGAAAATAATAAAATCCAAACTTCTCTATCCCGGATGGTTCAATGTGAGCAATAAAAATGGGAATGTCATAATTATTGATTCAACATTCGATAAGATGCATGGGGGCACTTTAGATAACCCCCCTCCCTTTGGTCCCATACCATATATCAAGAATTCAAAAATATTCATACTGAATACTAGCTTCAAAAGTCTTCCCAAGAGGGAATCTTCTGGAAGTGGATCTATAGGATATGCATATAATAGCACTGAAATAACTCTGGGTTCTTCTGGAGGACTTGGTGCCACTCACGGGGGTAATCTCACCTATGGGAATTTCAAAAAGAAGGTATATTCAGAGTATGAGAAATTCTGGGAGTATGTGGTTCTCAAGGATTTTGTTCTGAAACTTGCCTATACGAATGATTCCCAGTATGATGAAAAATCACTGCTGCAGGTTATTTACAAGGGGAGATACAGGGATACATATCTTGCAAATTTCACAATACCTGGAGTCAAAGAGGGCACCGGAGCTATCAACGAGACTGTTTCACTGGAAAATTATAATTTCACTGGGAATGAATTTTTCCAGGAGCTTCAAACAGGTAAGATAGTTGTTTATGTTACTGCTCCACACAATGGAACCCTCACCCTTAAAAATCTCACACTGATTATGGAAGTGGAAAAGAATCTGCTTGTGGATGGTATTAAAGGCTACTGTTTCAATGTTGAGCATTCTACAATCTATGGCAGGGATGTGTATGTTGATGTTGACTATCGCAATCGCAGATATCTGGGCATAAATCACAATATGTTCAATGTGATGAACGGCGCACATCTCTACTTCCTAAATCTAACCATAAATGATACAGGCAAAGAGAAAAGGGAAGATACGGCATTTCTCTTTCAGGATAGCCAGTCAGAGGCATATATTTTGAGATATGTGGTTGCAAAGGTGAGCTTCCATAACCATCCAATCGACAGCCTACATGTATACGCTACTCCATATCCTGTGGATGTCAGCAGTGATCCCCAGCTGATTTCAAAAATAGTAGGTGTGATTTCTTCATACATCTCTGAAACACAGCATGTGAGCTCCATGAGCATAGGACACATCTCTGGAAATTCTGTCTGGGATATAACAAAAGATGGAAAGGCCCTTCTTCCTCTTCTCTCAGATATTCTTAATAATTCTGAGATGCCAAATAGTAAATTTGTGGGAATTTACAATGTTGAAGTGAAAAACACTACAAAGGAGTTCGCAAAGGTGCAGATAGGTCTCAACTACTTCCCATGGCTGCTCCCAGAGAACAACAGTGTGGTATACAATCTAATTCTCAAGAAATACCAGGATGTGGATCTTCAGGTTGTGGATGTGGATGTGCTGAATGAAGAGCCATACATAAGCGGGGAAGATGTGAAGATAAAGGTAAAGGTGGAGAATCTGGGTAATGATAAGGCTGTAGCTCCTGCTCTTGCGATATACATAAATGATTTGCTTTATGAGAATATCACGCTCCCAGATATTAATGGAAAGGATAGCTATGAAAACACATATATGCTCTCGGGCAACTATTTTGCTAATGCAGATATTTATCACATCAATGTGAGTGTGTATCAAATATGGGATTATGAGCTTACAAATAATTGGAGAGGTATTACTATTTCAGTTGGAGATATATATGCCAAGAACTGGGTTCCATCGCAAGTCATAAGATATCACGCAGTGAATGTGAGTTTAACACTCACATCCACATACGAGTGGGACAATGTGAAGGTCTCCCTCTATCTGGACAATCAAACAAATCTTATAGGGGAGCATACACTAAACCTTCAATCTGGAGATAACCCACTCATCTATCAATGGGATGTGGGCTCCACCTCAGTGGGAAGCCATACTCTCTTACTGTATGTGAATTCCAAGCT
Source organism: Thermoplasmata archaeon (assembly GCA_021163705.1). Lineage (GTDB taxonomy): Archaea > Thermoplasmatota > Thermoplasmata > Thermoplasmatales > Aciduliprofundaceae > S014-41. Next base: position 9,466 of record JAGGTO010000138.1, read on the forward strand.
AGTGGGTATGTATCATATTGATGTGAAATATGATGTAGATCTTCAGGTTGTTGACCCGTCAATAAACCCATCCGAGGTCTATGTGGGAGAGAGCGTAACAATCTCCACCAATGTGGAAAATGCAGGCAAAGATGTACCCTCATCCGCAGAGATAATTATATCTCTCTACGACCCACTTGGAAATCTGATAAGCAATGAGAGCTTTACCTATCCTTCCACATATCAGCTGAGCTATACTCCTGAGCTGAGTGGGACATATACGGTCCAAATAAAGGTAATATCCAGCATCGATTATAACATCACTAACAACAAGTACTCCTTTACCTTCGTGGTTAATCCAGTGCCATATTCTGTGAGTGTGACATCCTCCGCCGTTTATTACAATGGAACCGATATAGTAATAAATGTTACAGTTTACAGTGAGCTCTCTGCAAGCTTAAATGTGAATGTGAAGATAAGCGAGCTAGGAATAACACTACAGCCTGAGGGTGGAAATCCTGTGAATGTGGAGAAGAGTTCCACCGTATCCCTGCAGTTCATACTTTCCAAAAATGCCTATAAGAGTGTGCTGCAGGGAAAAACAAGTGTGAAACTCACATATTATGTGTGGATTTCCTCTGATAGAACGGGAGATGCGCTATACTCCTTTGGTCCAAATTATCTAACAATCAAAGAAATCGCAGATTTGGAGATCCTACCAGGCAGCTTTGTTGTGGAGCTGAATGGAAAAAATGTAACGCAGGTGGCGGAGAAGGTAACGGTCACCATAAGGTTCACTGTGGAGAATGTGGGTGGTTTACCTGCCACCCTTTCATATATCTTAGTGGATGGAGAGAAGATCCTGGTGGAAAAGACAGCAGGCACTTTGAACCCAGGGGAAAAGGTCACAGTGGAGTACAATTACACAGTGGATGGAGTTGGAACGCATAATCTCAAGGTGGAGCTGAATCCCCAGAGAAATGTTACGGAGAGAAACTACGAAAATAACAATGCAACTCTTATGCTCAAGGTTATTCCTCCCACCATGGAAATAGTATTTACAAGATATTCAGAGGAGCACGGTAATACCATTTACCAGGAAGACCACATAATCGTCCTGGTAAAAGTTGTAAACAAAAACGCAACGGAATCCAGTGGAAAAACTGTGTGGATGAGCAATGTCACCGTATACCTGGATCTCGGTAATTTGGGAAGATATTCCCAGATGACAAACAAATTTGGAGTGGCAAAGTTCGTTATACCTGCAAAGAATGTTGGTTCGTATGCTCCTTTAGTCACTGTGGAGTATTATGGCGCAAAGCAGAGCTTCACTCTCACAGCTAAAGATTACAAGGTGGTGGTGGAGAAGAAGCCTCTACAGCTTCCCTGGCTGTGGATAATAATAGGGGCAATAGTCGCAGGTGTTGGAGGATTCTTCCTATATGGATTCCTGCGTTTCAAGAAAAAGGCAAAGGAATATATGATCTGTGGAAACTGTGGCCGGTTAGTGCCTGCGGATGCTGAGAAATGTCCATATTGTGGTGTTGTATTTGAAAAGGAGAAGGTCAAATGTCCAGAGTGCGGCTCCTGGATTGATGAGGATTCCAAATACTGTCCGGTGTGTGGAGCTCTCTTTATGGATAAGGAGGATCCAGAATACGATAAGTACAGTGAACTTAAGAGTAAATATGATAAGTACATAGAGAAGTATAAGACAGAAGCCAAGAAATACATAGGAGAGGAATACACAACGGAGGAGTTCTTCAAGTGGTGGAAGACTCATCCAGAGTTCATATCCTTCCAGGAATGGATCAAGAGACAGGAAGAGAGAGTTGAGGGAGAGACTGTAGTGTGTCCAGTATGTGGAGCAGTTAATCCCAAAGGAGCAAAGATATGCCGTGTTTGCGGTTCACCTCTTCCAGTGGAAGAAGAAGAGAAGAAAGAGGAAAGAACAGAGGAGGAAGAGGGAAAAATAAAGCCACTGCCTTTGGCTCATGAAGAAATAGAGAGACTTAAGAGACCTGGAGTTGTAACTGTAGAAGAATGGGCCAAGAAGAGGGAAGAGAAAAAAGAGGGAGAAAAGAGAGAGGGAGAGAAACCAGCAAAAGAAGAAGAGGTAGAAGAAAAGAAGGAAGAGAAGAAACCCATTGTGAAGAAAAAGGTGATTAAGAAGGTAATAGCACTGGAGGAGAAAGAGAAGAAAGAGGAGAGCTAACTTCTTAAAACCTCTTCCACTCTTTTTAATACCTCTTCTGGATTTTTATAGTACGCCGATACTATTCTTGCCACATCTCTGTAATATCTCACTCCCAGTTTTTCCATGTATTCCAGAATCCTTTCCCTTCTTTTGACTTCAAGCTCCATTCTTCTCTGTGACCAGCCCTTTATGGTGGCTATTTTTTCATACACATAGCTATGTCCACTGAAATTGAAAGTATCATCTGCAGGGTTCCAGATGTAAGCATTGTTGGTAATTATTTCATTTGTCTCGGGATCTATTCCCACGATTTCGGTGATTGTTTTAACCCTTCTTGTCATGGAATTTCCAACCTTCACTTGCGCTTGAAGAATAACTATGTCAAGGGCACCAATCAGGGCTCTCGGTAAATTTATGGGAGCATTTTCAAATCTGTGAACCATGGATTTGACATCCTCAGCATGGAAGGTTGTGAAACATGTTTTGCCTGTGGCCATTGCCTGGAACACTGTGTATGCCTCGGCACCTCTTACCTCACCCACCATGATGTACTGAGGTCTCTGTCTTAGAGCTGCCTTAAGCAAGTCAAACATATCTATTTCTCCAGGCTTTTTACCCGTAACGGGGTGCGGCTCACCAACCCCCTCTCTTGTGAGAGAAGGTATCCAGTTCTCGTGGGGAAGATTGAGTTCTCTGGTATCTTCTATGCTCACTATCTTCATGTTTGGAGGTATGAAGAGCAGGATGGCATTGAGTGTGGTAGTTTTTCCACTTGCAGTACCTCCACACACTATTATGCTCATCCCATTCTCAACGGCCAGCCATAAATAGGCCATCATCTCCCTGCTCATAGTCTTAAATCTTATGAGATCTATAGGAGTAAATGGATTTGGCTTGAATCTTCTTATAGTAAATGACGATCCTCTTTTTGTAACATACTTACCAAGAGTGGCCTGCAATCTTGAGCCATCGGGCAGTGAAGCATCCACCATGGGACTCGAGATGGATATATGCTTCCCGGATTTCTGCACAATCCAGATTACATAGTTATCCAGATTTTCTTCCTTCTGAAACATCAGATTTGATTTTATTGAGCCATACATACGATGATATATGTAGATGGGAATATTCACGCCATCACATGATATATCCTCCACCTCGCTATCTATCATTGGAACTTGTATTAGACCATAGCCTATGAAATCCCTGTAGATGTAGTATTTCATCCTATCCCATACCACTGCATCTAGCGCAATGTTGAGGTCATCTCTTACCTTCTCAGCGGTCTTAAAAAGATATTCTTTTCTCTCTTCAATGCTCTCAAACTCTTTAATCTCGAGATATTCAACCATGTGAGCTTTAAGTTCCTCTAAAATTTTGATTTCCTCATCGCTAAGAGGTGGCTCGATCACCTCGTATATGTACTCGCTGTTGATGGTATCATAAATTATTCTAACAAATGAGTATGGCTCTTCTATACTTCTTATCTCTATTTCCTTTAGGTGAGGGGAGGTGATTGGAGGTACAGGTGTGATATCCGTTCCATATTCCTTCTCCTGTCTGGGTAGTTTTATCTTGAAACCTTCCTTCTTCACCATTGGAAAAACAAGATTAAGGAGCTTAAGTCTTGAAGGTACATCTTTCTTTGATATTGCCATTTTTACCACCTCATGCAGCTCCCATTATTCTCAGGATCAGATATCCTGAGACAAGCAGCAGGAATGCCCATACCATCCCGCTTTTCATCCTCCCATCCGAAAGTAGACCTATCATTATTCCATCTCCAACACCATGGAAAATGGTGGCTATTACAAATAGAAGTCCTATAATGGGTACATTTTCATAAGCTATATTCACGGGAATATTTGTTGGAACGGTCATATGTTGAAGACTCTCTCTCACCGCACGGCCAGCTTTAGCCATTTCTGGTAGGAATGATCTGTTGAGAATTATAATGGTGGCTACAAATACAAAGAAGGATGTGAGAAGAACAAATGCGTATGTGAACATCTCCATTTTCCTTTCCTTTTCCATAAGCTGTGTCTCTCTGGCCGCATGTGCCACCATGGAAAGTACATCGGCCACATTACCTCCAGCCTCATTAGCTTTTATTATTATGGCAACCATCCTATTTATCAGGGGAGTGTTGATTCTTCTGTTGAAGGAGAGAAGAGCATCCTTCACCGGTACTCCCCACTCTATTTTTGAGGCCATCCTTTTTATCTCATCTGTGAGGGCGCCATACCTTCCAGAAGAGGCCACGACTATGGCCTCCGCCAGGGTCATACCAAATCTTCCTGCTTCTGCCACATCCCTTAGGAAATCTGGAAATCTCTCTTCTATCCTCTTAATTCTCCTCTGATTAATAAAATCGTATATTCCCGGACCAATAAGGAATGCAGCTATTCCAATTACTATCATGTCAAGCCATTTTAAACTCGGGATAATGGAACCCATCTTGTATCCAACTATGCCAAGAATTATGAAGAATGCCGCGATAATTGAAGACGAATACCAGATGATTTTCTCCTTGCTCAGTTTTACCATTAGACGGTCACCTCCTTACTGGTACTGTAGATGAAATAGCTAAACACGAAGATTATCAGGGGAATCATCACCATCACCACTATCTCCAAAAGAAGTACAATGGTTGCACTGCTGCTACCATTTATAAGTGCCATAATCGCCATTATTATGACCAGGAACAATGGAAATGCCACACCCACCGTAACATATATTTCTGCGAATAATCCAAGATTCTCCATATTCCTTTTTAGATTCAATTTCTGCTCCTTCTCGAACTCTTCCGATTTGAGAAGGAAATAGGGCTTTAGCCTTCCTCCAGAGGTAGCTGTTGTAATCACACCCTGCAAAAATTCTTGCCATTTGGTAGATGGACTCCTTCTAGATGCCTCACCTAAGGCTGTGAGTATATCCTTACCCAAAAGCTCTGTATCTCTGGTAATCCACTCAGCCTCCTTGGCTATCTCTCCATACTCCTTTCTCTGTGCAAGCTCCTTGAAGATGGTGGCTACAGTTACATCTGCCGATGATAATGAAGCTATGAAGTTCATTGCTGATGGAAGATGAATGTCAATATTCTTTGCTCTTTTCTTTGCCTTAGAAGCGGGTGATGATGGAAGGGTGGCAAGGGTGATAATCGGCGGCATTACCGCTATTATTATTCCCAGAAGGATGAATATTATGGATGGTAACATTGGAAGGAGAAAATATCCAAAAAGAAATACAAAGACTCCAAGCCCAATACCTACAAGTCCCATAACCAGAGTGGTAAAGTAGATATAGGCAAGATATTCCTGTGGCCTCAAAAGTATGTGGGCCTTGAGAAGATCCATCTCAAGCTTCGTGTATTTTTTATTTTTTATATTTTTCTCGGCAAGCTTGCCCATAAGCTTCCATGCCACTTTATAATATGGAGAAATGTGAATATAGGAAGGCAAGCTTCCCTTGGGGAGTTTCACCTTGTATTCTCTTCCCTCAGAAGGCTTTGGGGCATATTTTGAGAAGAGTTTTGCCATTAGTCCCATTTACTCCACCTCCTCCAGTTCTGCACGGATTTTCTCTGCGGTTCCCACAGGATCACGATAATACTCATTGATGTACTTCCATATCTCCCTGTAATCCAGAATCTTCTTCTTTACCCAGTATCTTACAATATCCCTTCTCCTCTCAAATTCCTCCATCATCTCATTATGTGTTAGATTTTTCATTGTCATGATTTTATCAAACAAATAACTGTGTCCCTTGAATCTATGCACATCCTTATCCTGCTCCCATTCAAAGACCACATTGGTGATTAGCTCATTGGTCTCCGGCTCAAATCCCACATTTTCTACCACCTGAGTTATTCTTCTTCCTATCGTGTCCCTTATTCTCACAATTTTTTGAATTATAACATTGTTCAGGGCAGTCATAAGGATCCTCGGGCAGTTTATTGGAGGATTCTCCAGGCGATGGATCATTGAGACTATGGAATCTGCATGCATTGTTGAATATGTGGTATGGCCAGTGGCCATGGCCTGGAACATTGTATAGGTTTCTCTCCCTCTGACCTCTCCCACAATTATGTAATTTGGTCTCTGTCTCAAGGCGGCTCTCACAAGATCGTACATGTCTATCTCTCCCGCAGCCTTGCCTGTTAATGTGGCTTCACCCATTCCGCTTCTGGTTGTTCCAGGTATCCAATTCTGATGTGGGAGGTTTATCTCCCTTGTATCCTCCATGCTAACTATTTTTGCAGCCGGAGGAATGAACATGGCAAAGGCATTGAGCGTTGAGGTTTTTCCACAGGCAGGTCCACCAATCACAATAGCACTCTCGCCCTGCTCCACCATCAGCCAGAAATAGGCCACAATCTCTGGAGAGGCGGTGCCATACATAACCAGCTCTGTGGGAGTAAATGGTTTCTCCTTGAATCTTCTTATGGTAAATGTGGCACCTCTCGTGGTAACCTCCCTCCCATAGGTGGCCTGAACCCTGTGCCCCTCCTCTGTGGTACCATCTAAAATGGGATCTGCCACCGAAATCTGTTTCCCGCATTTTTGAGAAATATAGACGACAAAGGAGTTGAGCTCATCATCGTCATTGAACATCAACTTGGTTTTCATAGATTGATATTTTTTGTGGAAGATGTATATTGGAATTCCAACACCATCACATGATATATCCTCTACCCTCTCATCACGAATGAGCCCATCTATTTTTTGATAGCCTATATAATCCCTCACAACATAATACATTATCTTCTGCTTCGAAATCTTGTCAATTTTTATTTCCCTGCTTCTAAGGAAGCTATCCACACTATCCACAAGATACTGCTCCTTATCTTTCCTTGTCATAATTTTCCAGTTGTAGGTGAGTGTTCTTTCCAGGGTGTCCTTGATATCCCATAATATTTCTTCCTCCTCTTCTGTAAGGGGAGGTTCGAGAAGCTCGTATATGTACTCGTACTCCTCCCTGTTGTATATTATTCTCGCATAAACATAGGGCGGATAAATGGGATATACCTCCACACTTTCATAGTTGGGATTCTCCAACGGGGGAATTGGAGTTATATCGCTACTCTTCGCCACTTCAAATTTTGGAATTTTTATCTTGACCTTTGGTTTTACCCATGTCTGGAAGAATCCGAAGCTTATTTTCTTACTTTTGGAAACCATTTTATCACGCCCCTATTTCCACTTCATAATATATTAAATTAACATTCACCCGGGCCACATTTTGAATTTCTAAAGTCATATTCCCATGGGATTGTACCTCTGCTGAGTCGCCCAGATAGCTATGGATAGTTGCATTTATATAATCCAGCCAGAATTTTGTGAAGTTGAGATGCAGATTCCCGTATGTATACTCGCTTCTGACAGTTATATTCACTGAATTTTTGGGAGTATAAACATATGAGGCTGAGCCAACATATGTGATTCCCAGGTTTCTTGTTTCAGTTCCACTTACCATTAGAGATGTGCCGTAGAGCACATTTAGCACCGCAGAAATGATTACCCTTCCCTCCGAGAGGGAGAATTTTATATTTGGCTCTATGACAAATGTTGTATTATTTGCCTGGAAATTGTACCTGCTAACTGCTCCATTTTCCAGTGAGATTATTTCTGGGATGTAATATCTATTGGGTATAAACATCTGTATGCTTCCGGAGCTGTTGGCATAAATCTCATTTCCGGCCACATCTGGAAAATGTATCGAGAGGAGAAAATTGGATTCGTTGCCTGTGGGAAATACGGCAAGCTGCCCATAGGTGGGAGAGACAAACAGAGTTATGCCCTCTGCACCAAGTTTAATAGGAATATATGCAGTATAGTTCGTATTTTTCGTTAATGCCAGGAGATCCATCATACTTCTTATGTATGAAAACTGGGAAATTACCTGCATATCATGCTGAGCCTCATTTCCCTTCATCTGCACAGGTACTACCTGCATCATGAACATGGAGAGTAAAGCTGTGAATATCATTAAAGCGAATATGGTACCTACGGTGGAAGCTATACCATCCTCCTTCCTTCTATACAGTCTCTTCATAAATATGACACCATTTACTATAGAGTCACTTTCCTATTTAAACTTATCTTATTATCAGTATGGGATGATAACATTCAGTGATGGCCAAAACTTTATGAGCTCGAATAATGTGCTAAGAGAGAAGGGAAACGAAAATTTAATATGTGGGGGAGTCATCTTAATTTTATGAGTGTTCCATCGGAGGTCAAAGATTTTCTCCAGAAGGAGGGAGTGATACTTTTAATAAGGGGATTGCCCGGCACAGGAAAAACAATTTTTTCTCTCAGCCTGATGATGGGTCTCAGAAATGCGGCATATATCACAACGGAAAAGGTGGCAAAGGATATAGAGAGAAATTATCCCTGGGTTGATGAGGATGCAAAGAAGAGGATATTCATCCTGGATGGAAAGTATGATTTTTCTCCCTCCACAAGATTTGAGAATTTTCTCTATCTATTTCCCAATTCAATAAGACATGTGTTAAATCTCGTTGAAAAGGGGGAGATAAACACAATAATTCTGGATAGCTGGCACACAATACTTCAAGAGATGAGATTTAAGGAAATAGAGGAGAGAGAGCGCCGGGAGGTATACAATCCCGATAGGTTTTTTCTCAATTTACTAAAACTTTCAGATATGGGTGTGAACATAATAATATGCAAGGAGGGGATTGAGGAAGACGACCTCTCCTATGTTGCAGATGGTGTCGTGACTCTTCACAAAAAGGTTGAAAATGGAAGAATATTCAGGGGAATTACCATAGATAAGCTTAGGGGGATAGAGATAAAAAGGGCCGAGTATGTATTTTCCCTGAAGGATGGAAAGGCGCATACCCTTCTATCACAGCATTTCAAGCATCCCCACAATCTTCGAGAATTTCCAGTGAAGGAGATAAAAATTGGTCGAGGAGTACCATCTTGCGTGTTTGATTCGATTTTGAGATTTAAAAGAGGAGACACAATTTTCTATGATTTTGAGGAATATGTTTCCAAGGAATATCATCTCACCGTAATAATGTCCACACTTGCAAATTTTCTGAAAAACAATCTTAAAAGCATTATCCTGCCCCCAAATGATATGGATGCAAATGAGCTAAAGTATCAGATATATCTCTTCTCACTTGAGAAGGAGCTAAAGAATCTGCGCGTGCTTTACAATGAAGAAGAGATGGAAGAATATATTGAGCAGGTGAATATGAAGGATGAGAAACTTCTGGAAGAGGTGGTTAAGAGAGGGCTGGAGGGAGCATCCATGCCGCTTTTCATACTGGGTTATGATCGTCTTCACAGCTATCTCTCTTCCCATGAGATCATGCAATTCATAGACTTCCTGAGAAATGAGATAAGGAAGAGAAGTGGGATACTTATAATCAGTGGAAAAATCTCTGAGAGGGAGATAAAAAGATTCTGCGCCGGGTTATCCGATGTTTACATAAAGATAAACAATGTAAATGGAGATTCCATAATGTATGGAATTAAGCCATGGACCCATGCCTATCATCTCAATCTCACCACAGATGAAGGATATCCAAAGATTGTTCTGGAGGAGATAACATGAAGCGCATACTTCTTGTGGACGATTCCCCACTGTTTTACAATTTCGTGAGAAATGTGCTAAAGAAAGAAAATATTGAGATTGAGTGGGCCAAAAATGGAAGGGAAGCTTTAAGAAAAATAAAGGAAAAGAAGCCAGAGCTTATCCTAGTGGATATAATCCTCTCAGACATGAATGGAGTGGAGCTCATAAGAAAAATAAGGAGAGATTGGGAGAAAGCCAAGATCATAGTTATCACGGGTGTTGATAAAGATTATGTGGCAGAGGATGCCTTCGAGGCAGGAGCCTTAGACTATCTGGTGAAGAATCTTCCTCTTGGAGAATTTAAGAAGAAGATTTTAAAATATCTGGAGAACTGAATTTAAAATTCTTCGGCAGGACATTTTCCCAGACAATCCAGACAATGAATGCATTTCTCCACAAGAATTTTTATCCTTCCCTTCTCCAAAATAAGTGCATCGGTGGGGCATCGAGCGAGACATATACCACATCCAACGCATTCCTGTGAGCGTATGAGCAGTGATTTGGCATCACTTTCAAAATCCTCTAAAATTTCAAAATCTTTATCGGCTTTCCATGTACCTGGAGGAAGCGCATTGAGAAGATTTGCAGCTCTCTCTCTATCAATCTCCTTATTGAATTTTACCCTTTTCCATTCATCTCCCTCGAAACTTATTTCCAGTTTTTCTCTTCTCACCCGTATACCGCCTGCCCATTTTGGTGGCTCTCTCCATCTCCAGGATGACTCTGCCCATTCTTCGGGCACATTTTTCTCCCGAGCGTACCTGCGAAGATACTCAAGCCATCTTTTGATACCATCAAAATACTGGGCAACTATGTGAAAATCTGCAAGATCGGATGATGGACAAAGATAGCAACCTAATCTTGTTAATCCTCGAATGTACCAGGGATTTATGGGTGCTTTTTTCCAGAGAATATAGAGCCATACTTCCAGAGAGCTCCAGTTCTGGATAGGGCTTGCAGATATCTGATTTGGAACCCATTCATTTTTCCAAATGCTACCCTTTCTCATCCTATCCATGCTTTCATATCTTCTCTGTCCAATTAGCGTGAGAAGTCCCCTGGGATATTTTTCAAGTATATACCTTGTGGTAGGTCCAAGTTTGCATGTCTTGCAGCACCACCTGTAATCTCTTCCGGGCGGTCCAAAATGATTCAACGCCTCAAAAAAAGCATTGCCGGCATCTATCCTATCTATGTTTATCCCATAGATCTTTTCTATCGTGTTTACATACTCCACTGTTTCTGGAAACTCTATTCCCGTGTTTAGAAAGAATGTGGAGAAGCTCTCCCCGCTTTCCAAGGCGAGAAGAAGAACTACCAGAGAATCTTTTCCTCCGCTGAAAGATACTGCCATGGGTAAATCATATCTCTTCTTAACATCCCTTATGAACTTAACAGCCCTCTCCTCCAGTTTCTTTAGATGCTCCTCATTTGCCTCAATTATATCTTCAATTTTTGGCTCATTCTTATTCTCCCATGTGCCGTAGCCTTTGTACCTTATCTTTACGGCCATACCCCTTTTACTCTCTTCCATCTCCTCAGAGCTCATCTTGGCTATACCCACAGCCACAGGCTCTCTTTTCTCATCCACAACAACTATCTCATCACCCCTCTTAATTCCTTCAGAAAAATCCAGAACTCCTGGCCTCATCAGGTTCCTTCCCTCCAGAATGAATGGTATAGCTCCATTATCAACGATGATCCATCCCCTCTTTATTTTTTTCCCCATTAAATAAGCACCATCCATCCGCAGGCTCATCTTGAAACCCTGTTTTGGCTCGTATCTGAGATTGCCAATAATTTTACCATCTATTATTATCTCATCCATTCTATCATAATGGGGGACCCTGTTGAACAGCACAATTTTTCTTGTAAGGGAGAAACCAAACTGCCTTTTCAGTGTATCCTTTAAAATATCCAGATCTCCCTGAAATCCTATTCTCACTTCTCCTGGCGGGGTTATATTTACCTTTCTTCCCCTTTTCCCGCATCTGCCACATTTATCTTGCAGGAGGGGCACATTGCATTTATCACACCAGTAAAGCTTTAGCCTTCCAAGATAAACTGGCTTACCCATTATACCACTATCTCCAGAACCTCCTTCCTGAGAATCTCCACACTATCTTCAATCTCCTTTAGGTTATCCGCTATTTTTAAAAGCTTGTCCCCTATGTCCCCATTTATCATTGCACCCTGCGGCGTTGCCACTATGAGTCCACAGTTCTCCAGGGAGGATAGAGAGTTTCTAACCTCATGGAAATCTATTCTCAAAATTTTGGAGAGTCTAGTTATGCCGATGGGCTGGTTGTTTATCACCGCTTTGAGAACCCTTATATGTCTCGATAACAGCTCCACCTCATTGTAAAGCTTTCTAGTGAGCATTTTTCCCACCCTTCGTATATTGCCTCATACCTATATAAATTTTGGAGGGAAAACTCATATATGAGTTATTCAATGCATTTCATATGAACGCTCTTCACTTTGGTCCGGCAGGTGTACCTCTTTCCTCTCCCAAAAGGAGCACAATAGATGGAATAATGCATGTGAGAACTCTTGGATTGGATGCCATGGAGATGGAGTTTGTGAGAGGAGTGAAGATGGGCGAGAACATGGCGAAGGATGCTGGAAAGGTGGCCAGAGAGAATAATGTTCTTCTCACAGCTCATGGACCTTACTTCATAAATTTGAATTCCGACGATAAGGGGAAGAGAGAGGCAAGTGTGAGGAGAATTTATCAAACTGCCAGAATAACCTGGATTGCAGGGGGCTACTCCATAGTTTTCCATGCGGCATATTACGGTAAATTATCTCCCCAAAAAACCTACGAGAATGTGAAGGCGGAGCTAAAAACCTTACTTGGCATTCTTGAAGATGAGGGCATTGATATATGGATACGCCCGGAAACCACAGGAAAAAGATCTCAGTTTGGAACATTGGAAGAGATTGTGAAACTGAGCGAAGAACTACCTGGAATTTTACCATGCATAGATTTTGCACATCTCCATGCCAGAAGTTTAGGGAAATACAACACCTATGAGGAGTTTTATGAAATTTTGAGCTATGTGGAGGAACATCTAGGCAGGGAGGCTCTAGATAACATGCACATCCATGTTTCGGGGATAGAATATGGGAAAAAGGGAGAGATAAGGCATCTGAATTTAAAGGAATCTGATATGAATTATGAATCCCTGTTAAAGGTATGGAGAGAATTTGATATAAAAGGAGTGGTCATCTCAGAGAGCCCGAATCTGGAAGAGGATGCCCTTCTCTTGAAAAAACTGTACGGAGATATTAAATAAAAGTAGGGAGATAGGGTAGCATGAACAACAAAACTATCCTCGTGATAGCAGTTATTCTGGCATTCTCCACAGGATTTATATCATCCCAGATGATTGCAAGTATGCATCTCTCTTCTCCTCCGGTAATAAACGCAAATGGAACTCAGATTATGGTGATAAACGATGATGAATATTATCCTGTGGTTATAAGGGAAATAAAAAATGCCAGTATTTCCATACACATCATAATGTATGAGATAAGGTGGTATGGTGATCCTCAGAATGATACTCATGAGGTCAGCAATCTTATGAGGGAGGTAATAAAAGCTCACGAAAGAGGTGTGGAGGTTAAGATAATCCTGGAGGATGGTAGCACATACGGTGAGCATGAGAATAAAGAGATTAAAGAGAGCAATGAGAACTGGAGCAAATATTTAGAGAGGAAGGGGATAGAGGTTAAGTTTGATAAGAGCGATGTCACCACTCATGATAAACTTGTGATAATTGATGAGTATGTGGTAATTCTCGGCTCAACAAATTGGAGCGAGTCCGCACTTAAATACAATCACGAGGCAGATGTTATGCTCAGAGGCAAAAAGGTGGCAGAGGAATACGAAGAATACTTTGAAACTCTCTGGAAGAGTTTTTGATTTTTATTAAATTTTTATACCTCAAGCACATCTCCTTCTGTGAAACTCCATTTCAAAGATTTTGAAGAGTATTATTCGTATTTCTCCCGCCTGATAGAGAGGGAAAGAAGGGAGGAGATATCTCAGTGTCTTAATGAAATAAGGAGGATGAGTGGCAAAAAGAGGGAAAAATTGGGTAGGGCAATTCTTAACGTGAGGGGGAGCAGAGCAGGTAGGGGGCTTGGAGGCACATACCTTGTAAAATATTCCCGGGAAAATTTCCCCAAGACGGAGATATCTGTGGGGGATATTGTTTTAATTTCCAAGGGCAAGGTGGATGAGAAAAATCCCAAAGGAACTGTTTATCAGAAGGGGAAAAACTATATAGTGGTGGCCTTCAATGACAGGCCGTCAAGATATATTTATGGCAAGGGAATAAGGATTGATCTCTATGTGAGTGATATAACCTTTAAAAGGATGAAGGATGCTTTAAAATATCTCTCCCAGAAGCAAGATCTTCTCCCCATAATTTTGGGAAGAGGGAAAATTGAAAAAGAGAAAATTGGCAGGATAAAATTTTTTAATGGGATGCTCAACGCCTCTCAGAGGAATGCTGTGATTAAAGCTCTTCAGGCGGAGAGAATATTTCTAATTCACGGACCTCCCGGAACAGGTAAAACTACCACCCTTGTGGAGGCAATTGTGCAGCATGTTCATTTTGGTCACAGGGTTCTTGCCACGGCAGATTCCAATGTGGCGGTGGATAACCTTGTGGACAATTTAAAAAATTTTGTAAATGTTGTTCGGGTAGGAAATCCAGCAAGAGTGACCAAATCTCTTCTTGAACATACACTGGATTACCTTGTTCAATTTGAGCCAGAGTATAAGAAGGCTCAAAAATTGTGGGATGAAATTGAAAAACTTGTGGAAGAGAGGGATACATACATAAGGCCAACCCAGCAGTGGAGAAGAGGACTGGGAGATGATGAAATATTATATCTTTCCAGAGCGAGAAGGAGTGTCAGGGGCATCCCTGTGGATGTCATGGAGAGTATGGCTAAATGGATAAGGTTAGAGAAGAAAATTGAAGAGAAGGTGAAAAAAGCCAGAGAGCTTGAAGGTAAAGCTGTGGAAAAAATTTTGAAGAGGGCGGATGTTATATGTGCAACGAATTCCACAGCGGGAAGTGAAGTTCTAGAAAATTGCCAGTTTGATGTGATTTTTATAGATGAGGCAACTCAGAGCACGGAGCCATCCACGCTGATTCCCATCGTTAAGGGAAACAAGATAATTATGGCGGGAGATCATAAACAGCTTCCACCTACAGTTATGAGTTTTGAGGCCAGAGAGCTAACACATACTCTTTTTGAAAGGATGCATGAGGTATATGGTCATAAAATAGTGGAAATTCTGAATTTGCAGTACAGGATGAACGAGAGGATAATGAACTTTTCAAACAGGGAATTTTATGGAGGAATCATTAAATCCCATGAGAGTGTTAAAAATATAACTCTGGAGGATCTTGATTTGAAGAAAATTACCGTGAAAGGATGGATGGGCGAGGCTCTTGAAGCTCAGAATGTAATAGTTTTCATTGACACCTGCGGAAATATGCCTGAGAGGCAGAGGAGAGGATCCACATCCTATGAAAATCCTGGAGAGGCAAAGATCGTAAAAGAGCTAATCATCAAGCTTTTTGAAATGGGAATGGATCCAGGGGATATTGGAGTAATCACACCCTATGATGATCAGGTAGATTATCTTAGAGTGTGCCTCAATGAGGATTTACTGGAGATAAAATCTGTGGATGGTTTTCAGGGCAGAGAGAAGGAGGTGATACTCATCTCCTTTGTTCGCTCAAATAGTAGGGGGGATATAGGATTTCTGGAGGATTTGAGAAGGTTGAATGTCGCCATAACAAGGGCAAAAAGAAAGCTTATAATGATTGGAGATGCATCCACGCTTTCAAAACATCCAACCTATGCAAGATTGATAAATTACACATCTCTCAACGGTAAAGTTTTAAGTTTATGTGATGATTTCAGGCATGATGAGCTTCAATCCCGAAGAATATGATTCGTGGTATGAAAGGCACAGGGATATATATGAGGCGGAGCTTAGAGCTCTTGAAGATATTGTAAAAAAGTATCCATCCCCGAAACTTGAAATAGGTGTGGGCACTGGAAGGTTTGCTTCAGTCCTGGGAATAGAGTATGGTGTGGATCCCGACGGAGAAATGCTTAAATTTGCCGAGAGGAGAGGAATAAAGGTTATCAAGGCCATGGGGGAAGATTTGCCATTTAGAGCAAATAAATTTTACCTTGTGTTGATTTCTACAACCCTGCCATTTTTCAAGGATGCAAAAAGGGTTGTGAGGGAAGCATATAGAGTTCTCAAGCCCCAGGGTGCCATTGTGATAGCTTTTATTCCAAGAGATTCCTATTTTGGGAGGAAATACACCGAGATGGGCAAGGAAGGGGATGAGAGATTTCGAGATGCGCATTTTTACACTCTGGAAGAAGTTGAAAAGCTTCTTGAGAATCTATTTTACATTACCAGGATGAGGAGCACCCTTATAGGGGAGGAAATCAGGCTAGAGGTGAAGGACGGCTATGATCCAGATGCAAGTTTTGTTGTTGTTGAGGGGGTTAAAATTCAAAATCTTTAATAATGATAAGAGCATCGCATCTCTATGTTCTGTCCAAAATGTGGCTCTTTAATGCATCCAAAGGATGGAAAGTGGGTCTGTTCCAACTGTGGCTATGAGATGGAGATTGAAGATGAGGAGAGAAAGGAGATAAGAGAGGTGGCAAAAGAAAAAGAGATGATTGTGCTGGATTCTCAAGAAGAGCTAAAGGCCCTGCCTTACGATGAGAGTGTGATATGCCCAAAATGCGGGCATCAAGGTGCTCACTGGATGCTACAGCAAACAAGGGCTGCAGATGAGCCCGAAACTCGCTTTTACATATGTCCAAAATGTGGGCATAGGTGGAGGGAGTATTAAATCAGGCATAGCCCACAACATCACTCTTCTTTTTAGTTTGTTTTTGCTGCATAAACTGGGCTGGTGGCGGAATTGGCGGGGGTAATCTAAGCTCCTTGGCTATCCAGACAGCTTCTATCACACAGTTATTTATTATGGTTGCATGAACCTCCTGTGCCACTTCATCAGGCATCCTGTGCTTTTTTCTCCATTCCTCGGCTATTTCTTTTGCATTCCCCTCATATATTAAGATCCCATCCAGGGTTATTACACCTATGCCAGAGTAGGTGACAGTGAATTTGAAGGACATCTTCACCTTGTTCTCATCTTCATAGGATATTGAGAGTATGGTGCTATTATTATCAATTCTTATCTCTCTAGGGGCATTTTCAGGCTCTATAAACCTCTTCGCCTCAATGCCATCAATTCTAAATAGCTTTATCATAGGATACCCTATGGTTTGCATCCTTATTTACTTTCCCCTTATTTCCTGAATCTCCTGGTAGAGCTCCTGAAGAACATCATTGTAGTCCTTTTCCCCACTCTCAATTTTATCCATCTTCTCCTCCAGAATTCTCGTTCTTTCCTCACTTATGAATTTACCATAGTTGGAGGAGAGATAAGAGAAAACATCCACACCTCTCTTAGTGGGTATTAAACCCATTTTTCCTTCATAAATGTATTTTCTCTGAAAGAGCTTACCAAGGATTGTTGCATAAGTGCTTGGCCTTCCTATGCCACGCTCTTTCATCAATCTTATTACATCCGCCTGTGTATATGGAGGAATCTTTATTATCCTTTTTTCAACTTCAATTTTCCCCCTTCCCTCTTTCAATGGAGGGTATATCTTCAGACTATAGGGATATAGTTTGTATGCCTTTCCCCTTGCACCTGTAACCAGGGAGAACTGCATCTCCTCACCATTCACCTTCAATTCATACCTGGAAATTTTCATAAGGCCTTTACTCTGAGATGCCATAAATCTTCGGAAAATTAAATCGTAGAGGAGAATTTCATTCCCCTCCATTTTAATCTGCAAGATTTCCTCGTTTATGTATCTTTGAATTGTTTGAGAATCCCAAGGTCTTGTGGGACGGATACATTCATGTGTACCCTCCTTCCCCCATCTCCTACCTACAAAATCATCCTTGAGATAATCTTTTGCAATTTTCAGGCCCACATCGGATACATGCGTAGAATCTGTGCGATGATATGTTATGAGACCCATTTCAAAAAGGTTCTGAAGTATCCTCATTGCCTCCTTTGCTCCAATTCCATATATTCTATGAGCATCTTTGAGTATCTCATCGGTGGTATAGGGCGGAATAGCATATTCCTTTTCCTCCATCCCTATCTTTCTTATTTCTCCATAGAGCTCGCCCTTCCAGGGAAGCTTAACAGGAGTGCCTTTGAGGAACCATGCCTCTTCCTTTTTCTTCGACTCTTCATATCTTTCGATTATCCATCCAAGCACTGGAGTCTGGGCTCTACCCGCCGAGAGATTTCTCTCGCCATACTTTTTCCAGAGCTTCTGAGAAAGCTCAAAGCCTATCCATCTATCCTCAATTCTCCTCACTATCTGTGCTTTAACTAAATCTTCGTTCATCTCTCTCTCCTTCTCTATAGCCTCAAGAATCGCCCTTTTTGTCACCTCATGAAATTCTGCCCTTCCAATATGTTTCGCAAATGGAAATAGGAGATTTTTAAGATCCCATGCTATTTTCTCTCCTTCAATATCGGGATCTGTGCCTATGAGCACACTCTCACATTCAAATGCGAGAGCCCTCAAAACATCTATCTGGGTCTTTGCAAAATATACATCATCAGAACCGCAGATTGGACATCTATCACCCTCAGTAAACTGATAATTGCATTTTCTGCATTTCCTAAGGGGTGCATATACAGGAATGAAATCCTTCTTCACTATCACTCCATGAAATCCTCTCTTGGTCACGAGATCCACAATATGACCAAGGGATGGGGCTATAAGTAAAACATTCTTCTCTGTGGCCACTTCATATACTATTGCATTGCCTATTATTCTTACATTTGGTTTTCCAAAGAACCTTGCGATATGCTTGGCCTTATTTGGACTCTCAACAATGAATAGGAGGGGCTTAATTACCTCCTCCCCTTTTCCTCCCTTCTTTAGCTTTTTCCTATCTTCATCTATTTCCCTGGCAAGCCGAGAAAGATTTACCTCTTCCATTTCTCTGAATTCAATATCGTAAAGGGATGCTCTTCTTTCGAATACCTCCAATTTCGAAATATCATCAAGAAGAAAACTGGCCCCCTTGGTAATCCCTCCCAGATATAAACGGGATGCCCTTCCAGAGCCCTGAAGATATGTCCGAATATCTGGAAATATTATCTTTCCCTCTTCATATATGAATCCCGAGCCCTGGAGAGTTCTCCGAGTTTCAAAAAGTCTTTTGAGCTTTTTTCTGAGTTTCTCAAACTCTCTTTTATTTGCAAGTTCAACAAGCTCCTCTTCCCGCAGCATATAGGCAAGAGAAATTATTATCCTATCACTCACCGAATCTATGTTCTCTGCTCCTATTTTGAAATGGGGTATCCCGTAAAATACAACAAACCTTATTCTCTCAGGAAGGTCTATACCCCTGATGAGAGAGCCATATGGGGTAGCCACGCCGAGAAGATAATCAAGCTCTCCATTTTTGAATTTCTCGTAGGCCCTTTTATCCTCAGAGACTACCACACCAACTCTAAACTCCTGCAGTAAGGAGGAAAGCTCGTATGCTTCATCCGCCGTAGGTGTGAAGATCAAACCCCCAGAACCCATCGCTCTTAAAATGTTGACCAATTGCTCCTTCGGAGCTTTTATGTCTTCTATGTTTCTCACGGCATTCTGAATGTTTCCCACATCGAAATTAAGCTTCTCCCTCAGAAGCTTTGTGTTGTAACCTTTTGTGCCTGTGGCCGTGGAAACCATCAGAACCCCCTTGCCTCGAAGTACGAGAGAGATGAGCTTCTCAATATTTTTTGATTTCTTGAGCACTGAATCCACATCATCCACAAATATAAAATCGAATTTTAGATTGGAAACCATGCTAAAATTTCTTGATAGAAATGCAGAAGTGGTCACAAGAATCTTAAAGTTTCCCTTTGAAATTCTCTCTCTCATCTCCTCTTTTTCTCCTTTTTTCATTTTTCCGTGATAATATACTACACCCTCTCCTCCCATCATGCTTAGCTTCTCCACACACTCCTTCAATAAAAGGGTGGTGGGTAGAATCAAATAGCTTCTCTTTCCCTTGCCCGAAAGATACAGGGCCATAATTATGCCGAAGGAGGTCTTCCCTATTCCCGTGGGAGCAATAGCAGCAAAAGAGTAACCACTAAGCACTCTCTTTGCCCACATTCTCTGCAATGCTCTGGGCTTTGCATTCATCTTCTCTTCAAAAAATTTCTCAAATTTTTGATATTCCCAGGATAGGGATGTGTAATACAGCCTCTTCTTTTTTTTCTCACAAAAATTCTTCTCTATTTCAAACCAGCTAAGATCCCCTCCACATTGTGGACATAGCTCACCATAAATCACAGGAAGCATAGTTGGGATATGGAAAAAGAGATATTTAAGAGTTCATAGCCTTTTTCTTATCTCATGTAGTAGCTCCGCAGGACTCTTTACAGGATATTCCAGATCCTCCAGGATTTCCTTGATATCCTTCCCCATAATCCTGTATGCCTTCAATCTCTCCATGAGCTTATCCTTGTTCACTGGAAAGTTCAGGCCCTTGATATTTTTGAGGATATGCACCGCCCATTCCACCCCCAGACTCTTTGCACTCTCCTCCATGATCTCTATTCTCTCCCTCAAATTATCTCTTTTCTCTTTTATGGCTTTATAGGCAAGCTTTGCAAGTCCTCCCGCTATGTGCTCCTTCTCCTTGGTCCCCTCACCTTGAAGATATTCTTTAATCTTCTCCTCATCTGCACTTAGTATCTTTTTAACCGTTTGCTCTGTTATCCCGAGATATTCCGCAATCTCCCTGCTTGTTTTCACAGCCTCATTTTTCAGCGCGATTACATAGGCAGCCTCAGCCAGGCTTGGAAGCCAGGTGAGGTTTCTGTATTCCACCAGATTTTTCAATCCCCCCACTATTCTTATGCTCTCCTGAAATATTCTCTCCGCAATCTCGTCTATATTACCTTCCCTAACGGGAGCTTTAATCACTTCCATTTTTAATCACCTCCTTTGGCAATTCTACTCAGGGGATATTTTATCTCAATTAATCCTGTATCTGTAATCTCAAACACATAGGTTTCAGTGGTGTGGGGTGCCAGTCTGCATCCGTCAATTCTTATCGTTCTTACAACCTCTCCAATTTTCTTTCCATACAGTGAGGCACTCCATTTGGACGCTATGATCTCCTTGTCCATCACAATTGTTCCATCAACAATGTGCGCCACGGCTAATCCACCAGCAGCTTCTGCACTTTCACTGCTTTGCGATGATCTTTTCTGTGAAACCAGAAGCGCCGTTTGATTCCACTTCTTCAGGAAATTGAATATCTGTCTCACAATCTGCCTTGCAAGAACCTCCCTGTGCTCGTAAAGCCCTGTGATACTGTCTATCACCACATTCTTTGTATTCTTTTTCTTTATGGCATAGGCAAGGGTCTCCAGGAGGGCAGATAAATTCTCTCTCAGCTCCGTTTCCTGGGAAGCGTCCACTATTATCATATTCTTCTCCACATTTTCAAAATCCAGACCCATAACCTGAGCTTTCTGCTTAAGTGTGGTATAAAGAAAATTTGCAGGAGATTCCACAGTAACGAATAGCACAGGATAATTTCTCGCAGCCTGATATACTGCAAATTGCTCTGCCAGCACAGATTTCCCCGTATCGGGAATACCTGTGACATTTATTATGGAGAGATAGGGTATGCCTCCAAGTGGCTTTTTAACATATTTTCCCTCCTTTTCATCATATGTGACAGTGTAAAACATCTCATCTAACTTTGTACCTGTGGGTATGCCAAACAGCTTGGGCGCCTTGCCCTTGAGCTCATCCAGCGTGTAAATGTACTCCTCATATTTCATATTTCAAGTATGATTATACTTCTATAAAAAATTTTCGCCATCATTTGAAGAAAACTTTAAATATAGAGCATCGAATGGAGTTACATGCCTCCAACTTTCTGGATAATACTTATAATCGCTCTAGCCGTGATAATTCTGGGAAAGTTTCTCCTGAAGCTTCTGATGTGGATAATCCTTATCGTAATTTTGCTTATTCTTTTAGGAATTGCAGGGTATGTTTTCAGGGACCTTCTGGGTCTGATAATAGCTCCCCTTACCGGGGTTTTTTAGGTCTAGAGCATATAGCCTGCTCATCACCATCGAAAAAAATCTCTCTATCAGGATATTTTTCTGAGAGCTCCTTCATTATTTTGTACAGCTCTCCCACCGTAAGATCAGGATGCTCCTCAAGCCTCAGATGCACTATTTTTTCTTCCATCCAGTATATGAAAATATCTCTCCCTATTTATATTTAACTCATCGGAACTTAACATTTGTCAATTTTGACATCGTTTATAGTCGATATGCTAAATTTATTATGGAATGATGCAATTTCCCCTTCAAGGAGGTTATGAAAATGGACAGTTTGGATGCGATATTCAAGCCAAAGAGTGTGGCAATCGTCGGAGCAAGCAGAGATCCAAAGGCCATAGGGCACCAGTGCCTTCAGAATTTAATTAAATCCGGTTATCAAGGTAAAATTTATCCTGTGAATCCCAAGGCCGATGAGGTCGCAGGACTTAAATGCTATCACAGCATAATGGAGGTGCCAGATGAGGTTGATATTGCATTGATAGTCGTTCCTGCAAAGTATGTGCCTGCGGTGACTGAAGAATGCGGAAAAAAGGGAGTTAAAGGCCTTGTGATAATAGCCTCAGGATTCAGCGAGGTTGGGCGTGAGGATCTTGAAAGGGAAGTTGTGGAGATCGCACGCAAATATGGAATGCGTATACTCGGCCCCAATGTTGTGGGAATTATGAACAACCCTCTTAAAATGAACGCCTCTTTCGCTCCCTATTTACCATATCCCGGGAAGGCTGCACTCATATCTCAGAGCGGTGCATTGCTCATTGCTATGGATGCAAGAACATGGATAGATAAGGTTGGGATTTCGCATATGATTAGCATTGGAAACATGGCAGACTTGAATTTTGGAGATTTGATCGAATATTTCAATGGGGATGAGGATACAAAGGTTATATCCCTCTATATAGAGGGTGTGAAGGATGGTCGCAAATTCCTAAACTCTGCAAAGAATTCCAAGAAACCCATAGTTGCTCTTAAAGCCGGTGTCTCAAAAAGGGGTGCTGCGGCAGCAGCTTCACACACTGGAAGTCTTGCAGGAAGCACAAAAATATACGAGGCAGCATTCAAACAGGGGCATATTGTTCAAGCTGAAAATCTCAACGCATTATTTGATGAAACCATGGCTTTGGCATTGCAACCTCCCATGAGGGGGGATAATCTTCTCATAATAACAAATGGTGGTGGTGTTGGTGTCCTTGCCACAGATGCTGCAGAGAAATATGGTGTGCCAATAAAGGATGCCCCCGATGATCTCAAGCTCCTGATGTTCAGGCACATGCCTGAGTTCGGCAATCCAAAGAATCCTGTGGATCTGACGGGTATGGCTGATCGGGAGCAGTATGAGGGATCCATTAGAGATGCTCTAAAGCATGAGTGGGTGCATGGTTTGGTGGTTCTTTACTGCGAGACTTCATTCACAGATCCGCAGAACATCGCAGAGGGGATATACAAGGCATATAAGGATAGTGGTGTAAATAAGCCCATAGCGGTGAGCTTTGTGGGTGGAGAGCGTAGTGTAAAAGCCGGACAATGGTTAATAGAGCATGGAATTCCCTACTACAGCAGTCCTCATGCAGCTGTTCGTGCGATGAGTGCACTGAGAATATACGGAAGGTATCTGGAGAAGGCATCAAAGGAATTTGTACCCTATAAAGTGAACAAAAAGAAGGTTGAAGCCATATTGGGTAAGGCAAGAGCATGTGGAAAGAGTGTTCTCACCGAACCTGAGGCAAAGGAGGTATTTGCCGCCTACGGTTTGCCTGTACCAAAGGGTAAGCTGGCAAAGAATGAAGATGACGCTGTGAAGATAGCCCGTTCTATAGGATATCCTGTGGTTATGAAAATAGTGTCTCCACAGATAATTCACAAGAGCGATGCTGGAGGAGTTAAGGTGAATATAAAGAGTGATGACGAGGCGAGAAAGGCGTTCAGAGAGATCATGGAGAATGCAGAAAGATACGATCCCCACGCGGAAATAATGGGTGTTTATGTGCAGGAAATGGCACCATGGGGTACAGAGACCATAATAGGGAGCGTAAATGACCCGCAGTTTGGACCCACCGTAATGTTTGGTCTGGGAGGCATATTTGTGGAAATTCTGAAGGATGTGACATTCCGCATAGCTCCATTCAGCAAGGATGAAGCCCTGGATATGGTAAAGGAAATCAGAGGCTACGGCATACTCAAGGGTGCAAGGGGTGAGAAGCCCAGGGATATTGAAGCAATAGCCGATGCAGTTAGCAGATTATCTCAGCTTGTCTGGGATTTCAGAAACGAAATAAAAGAGGTGGATGCAAATCCTGTTATAGTTTATGAGAAGGGATTGAGCGTGGTGGATGCAAGGATTATCCTCAAAACAGAGAAAGTCACCAAGGTCACACCAAAGCCACTGGATAAGTGCGGATAATCTTCTCTTTCCAATTATTTTTGTTGTGAGCTGTGATAATATTCTCTCTTGTTCTGTCACGCCTCTTTACCTCCAATGTTGAGAGAAAAAATTTATAAAAGTGTGAGATATTCACGCTCTCAGTGCCACCGTAGCTTAGCCCGGTAGAGCGGCTGACTTGTAAGAGCCCCTTTCTTAGAAAGAAAGGTGCTTCACCCCCA